>JAHEBH010000096.1 GCA_024642335.1 Erythrobacter sp. | reverse complement strand
AGTCTGTGGGCAGCAGCGTGGCCCCGTGGCGCTTCACCGCATCCATCAGGATATGGCCGGCGGAGACCAACGCTTCCTTGTTGGCCAGCGCTATGATCTTGCCCTGCTCCACCGCCGCCATCACGGGCGCGAGGCCCGCACAGCCAACGATCGCCGCCGCCGTGACATCAGCGCCCAATGCCGCCGCTTCGCACAAAGCCTGCGCGCCGCCAGCGGATTTGATGGTGGTGCCCGACAGCGCCTCACGCAGTTCCGGCAGGCAGGCCTCATCGCCCACGACTGCTATCTCTGCACCGAATTCCACCGCCAGCGCCGCCAGTTCCTTCGCCGAGCAATTGGCCGTGAGCGCCTTCACATTCCACTTGTCCCGCTCCGACCGGATCAGGTCGAGCGTGGATGCGCCGATGGATCCCGTCGCGCCAAGGATGGAGATGGAGCGGGTCATAGATCGGTGGCTTGTGACAAAAGGATTAGCGCAGTCGCACCAGTCGCCCACGCCACGGCCAACAAGCCATCAACGCGATCAAAGAAACCGCCGTGGCCCGGAAGTAGGTTGCTGGAGTCCTTCAGCCCGGCTTTGCGCTTCATCCAGCTTTCAAGGAAATCTCCTGCTTGCGCCACTACCGCTCCAATGGCCCCTGCGAGAAGGGCATAGATGGTGGTCCAATCGAAGAGCTCAAAAACCGCGAAAGCTGCCAACATAAGCCCAGCGCAAATCATCCCTCCAACCAAGCCGGCCCAGGTCTTCGACGGGCTGATTGAAGGAGCGATTTTGGGTCCTCCAATGGCTCGTCCCGAGAAATAGGCACCTATATCGGTTGCGATCACCACAGCGATCAAGGCAACCAGCAGCCAGTTCAACTGACCCTCTGGCACTCCCATCGCGTCATCGTTGCCGAAAATTGCCAAGAAGAACGTTGCTCCGCCAACGTAGATAGACCCCAGCAACAAGCCGATCGCGCGCTTCAACAAGCCAGATGTCATCCGCCAGACAATACGGATCCATTCGCCAAACGCGACAAGGCCAACCACCAGCGCAAAAAGTGACCAGAACCAGCCACCCAGCCACAGCGCCGTGCCCGCAACCGCCAGCATGCCTATGGCGGTGAGCGTCCGCACGCCGAGGTCGGATTTCTTGGGGGGCGTTTCACTCATTTTCGTCATCCTGAACTTGTTTCAGGATCCATCTATCCACCAGTGACCACCGCGCTGGAAAGCTCAATGGATGCTGAAATGAATTCAGCATGACGGTTTTGGTATTGCCCTCACCGCCCTCCATAACGCCGCTCCCTCTGTGCGAATTCATCCAGCGCCGCCTCGAGGTGCTCCTCGCCGAAATCGGGCCAGAGCACGTCCATGAAGATCATTTCGGCATAGGCCGCCTGCCACAGCAGGAAGTTGGACAGGCGCACTTCGCCGCTGGTGCGGATGAGCAGGTCGAGCGGCGGCAGATCGGCGGTGTCGAGGTTCGCCTCGATGCTCGCCACCGTGACGTCACCCTGCCGCGCCGCCTTGGCCGCCGCTCGCGCAATTTCCTGCTGCGAGCCATAGTTGAGCGCCACCGCCAGCGTGCGCGAGCCGTCCTTGGTCCGCTCCAGCGCGTCTTCAAGTTGTTCGACAATATCGGGATCGAAAGCGCTGTAATCGCCGATGATTTTGAGGCGGACGCCCTGTTCCACCATGTCGCCAAGGTTCGCCTCGATAAAGCGGCGCATCAGCTTCATCAGATCGGCGATTTCCTCTTCTTCGCGCTTCCAGTTCTCGGAGGAAAAGGCGTAGATCGTCAGGCATTCGACGCCAAGCCTGGCGCAAGCCTTGACCGTGCGGCGCACGGCCTCCCCGCCCTCGCGATGCCCCATCGCGCGCGGCAGGCGCTTGTTCTTCGCCCAGCGGCCATTGCCATCCATGATGATGGCGACATGGCGGGGAGTGGCGGGTTCACTCATAGGAACCACCCGCTCGCCCTGAGCCTGTCGAAGGGCTGCTTTTCATCTTTACCCCTGTCAATAAAGGACAATGCTTCGACAAGCTCAGCATGAGCGGAAAAGGGAATGTTCCCCGCCATCTCACTGGGTCAGGATTTCCTTTTCCTTCTGCGCGGTGACAGCATCGACATCGGCGACATATTTGTCGGTCAGCTTCTGCACCTCATCCTCAAACCGCTTGCGCTCGTCCTCGGAGATTTCCTTCTTCTTCTCGTCTTCCTTGAGCGTCTCGTTCCCGTCGCGGCGGACATTGCGGATCGCGATCTTGGCCTTCTCGGCATAGGAATGGGCGAGCTTGGCCAGTTCCTTGCGGCGTTCCTCGGTCAGATCGGGAATGGGCAGGCGGATGGTCTGGCCATCGGTCATCGGATTAAGGCCGAGATTGGCATGGGCGATGCCCTTTTCCACCGCGATCACATTGCCCTTGTCCCACACCTGCACGCTGAGCATGCGCGGTTCGGGCGCGGAGACGGTGGCAACCTGGCCGATCGGCATCATCGCGCCATAGACTTCGCACATCACCGGATCGAGCAGAGCGACATTGGCACGCCCCGTGCGCAAGCCGCCGAGATCGCCCTTGAGGCTCTCGACCGCACCCGCCATGCGGCGCTCTACGTCCGCCTTGTCATACTTCGCCATTGTTAGAACCTTTCTTCGGGGTTGGTATGCCCCGGGATTTTCGTTGGAAGCGCCTCGGCAAGGCGCGCTGCGTAGACCGGACTGGTCGTCCGGGCAAGCGGCGCAACGCGGTCCGAGGGGCTTCCAACGGCAACCCGAAGGGCGGGCCAGTTTTGGCCGACTGCCGCGTCATTCGATCGGTCACTATGCGAGAGCATGGCTCCCTCCTCATTCCTTGCACTCGGCCAAAACTGGCTCCGTCACGGGGTATACCAACCCCGTAGAAAGGTTCTTCAGTCCTTTTGAACTATTGTCTGCACGCCCTCGCCCGCCAGCACGCGCGCGACATTGCCCTTTTCGCGGATCGAGAAGACCACGATGGGAATGTCATTGTCGCGGCACAGCGCCACGGCGGAGGCATCCATCACCTTGAGATTATCTGCCAGAACCTTATCATAGGTTACTGTATCAAAACGCTTTGCCTGCGCATTCTTCTTGGGATCGGAATCATAGACCCCGTCCACGCTGGTGCCCTTCAGCAGCGCATCGCATTTCATCTCCGCCGCGCGCAGCGCTGCGCCGCTGTCGGTGGTGAAATAAGGCGCGCCCACGCCCGCAGCAAAGATCACCACCCGGCCCTTTTCCAGATGCCGTTCGGCGCGGCGGCGGATTACCGGCTCGCAAACCTGGTCCATCTGCAAGGCGCTCTGCACGCGCGTATGGACGCCAAGCTGTTCCAGCGCGCTCTGCATCGCCAGCGCATTCATGACGGTGGCGAGCATGCCCATGTAATCGGCCTGCGCCCGGTCCATCCCCTGCGCTGCCCCTGCCATGCCGCGAAAGATATTGCCGCCGCCGATCACCAGGCACACTTCCAGCCCGCTATCGCGCGCCGCCTTCACCTCTTTCGCCAGTTCCAGAACGAAGGCCGGATCGATGCCGTAATCCTGATCCCCCATCAGGACTTCGCCCGAGAGTTTCAACAGGATGCGTTTGGTTCCGGGCAGGAGCATGTTCAGGCGGTACCTCTCTCTGGGCAAATTGCGTGCCGCCCTTATAAGGCCAAGCATGCACGTGCCAAGTGGGTTGGCGGGCTTGTGCGCCATGCGCGGCCCGAAACGAGCGCACACGATGGGAAATGACGCAAGCTTCCTATTTTCCTTAACCAGTCGGGCGCTATGGCTGGAGGCAGGAAAAACCAATGGGTGGAAGTACTTGCATGATGATGGCGCGGCGGAGTGCGCTTGGGCTGCTGGCTAGTGGTGCAGCTGCATTGCTTGTCGGCTGCAGAAGACAGCCAACGACGGTAATTTCCGGGGACTAATTTCCGGGGACAGTATACTTAACTCGCGTCATTTCGTTCCCTCGCCTCAAGTCAGACGGTGCTCCTGCCTAATCCCCAAATTGAATGCACCTCGCGCATCGTGCGCGGGGGCACCGGGATACGGTGTCGCCGGGTGAGGTGATGTCACG
>JAHEBH010000054.1 GCA_024642335.1 Erythrobacter sp. | reverse complement strand
TGCGGCCGACAGCACACATGGCGTTCTAGAACTGGAAGTCTAGTGAATTCAGACCGTTGAGGTTGGGGGCCATGAGGCTGAATGCCGCAGCGGAACCGAGGGTTCGATTTCGTACGCGACCTGATAATGCGTTGTATGTGAAATCTCGCCTATGCGGATTTCACATTAGGGCGGTCTTCTTAAGGCGGACCATTCGTTCGATGGCTGCCATCTCCGCCACCAAGTCTGAGAGCTCTCAAGCTCCGCGCTCACATTCCGGTCAATGCAGTGCGACGAGTAACGATCACCTGGGAATGCACGCGGTCGATAGGCCGCTATGCAGAAATGTGATTTTACTCTCCATTTGGGTTGCTGCATCAGCTTGCTTGGAGAGGATCGCAAGTTGACTACACACCGCCAACCCACATTCATGACCGGCATATCCTTGCTGTTGCCGATCACGCTGACGACCATGGCGATCGTGTTGCTGGCGCCTGTCATGCCGTTGTTGCTGGAAGAGTTTTCAGGCGTGCCCAACCATGAGTACTGGGTGCCAATGGTGCTGACCTTCCCGGCGCTTTGTGTCGCGATACTGTGCCCTTTCGCGGGGATTTTGGGCGATCGGTTCGGCAAGCGCAAACTGCTGCTGGCGAGCTTCCTGATCTATGCCCTTGTGGGCGTGGCCCCTGTATTCCTGACTGATCTGACCATGATCCTCATCAGTCGTATCGGTGTGGGCATGGCTGAAGCGCTGATCTATGTGCTCTCAACCACGATGATCGCCGACTTTTTCCATGGCGAGAAGCGCGACAAGTGGCTGGCAGCCCAGCCTGCCTTCGCCTCCATGTCGGCGCTGGTGTTCTTCAACCTGGGCGGCGTCCTGGGTGAGTGGGGCTGGCGTGCGCCGTTCTGGGTCTATTCCAGTGCGCTGCTGATGTTTGCGTTGGTGTGGCTGTTCACCTGGGAACCGGAAAAGAGCAGCGATGACGTTGTCGAAGGGGAAAGCAAGGCACTGGCCGAAGCGCATGTGGGCGAGACCGCGCATTCGCTCAGCTGGGAAGGCTTCCCTTGGGGCAAAATGGCGCTGATCGTGCTGATTACCATTTATGGTTCTGTGTTCTTCTACACCGTACAGATCCAGGCCAGCACGGGCCTTGCAGAACTTGGCTTGACAAGTCCTGCAGCAGCCGGTTTCTGGACCTCTGTTGCCAGCGTGGGCGTGCCGCTGGGTACGATCATTTACGGCATGTTCGGATCGAAGATTGGTGTGGGCCGCCTGCTGCTGATCGAGTTTGCGCTGCTCGCCATCGGATTCTTCACCATGGGCAGTGCGGACGACACGACGCAGTTCCTGATTGGCTGTTTCGTGAACCAGCTGGGCGCAGGCATGCTGTTGCCGACGCTGCTGGTGTGGGCGATGAGCATCCTGCCCTTCGAGGTGCGCAGTCGTGGTACCGGCTTCTGGCAGTCAGCCTTTGCGCTGGGCCAGTGGCTCAGCCCCATCGTGGTTACCTTTTTTGCCCTGCGCATGGGCGGACTGCTGTCGAGTTTTCAGACGCTCTCCTACCTCGCGGCTGCGGGCGTGGTGGTAGCAATCATCGCATCGATGAGCGGCAAGAAGGAAGAGGCAAATGGCTGATCGTCTCAAGGGCAAGATCGCCGTCGTCACTGGTGCTGGCAACGGCATCGGCAAGGGGTGCGCGGCAATGTTCCGCGCGCAGGGTGCGCATGTCATCGGGATCGATCTGAACGGCAGCAGCGATGTTGCCTGCGACCTGACCGATGAAGTTGCCACGCAGGTGGCTTTTGAACAGATCGGCGCAGAACACGGGAAGATCGACGTGCTCGTCAACGCTGCCGCCTTCGCCGTGTTCGAATGGCTGGAGGCGATGAGCTATGAGCAGTGGAAGACCACGCTGACGGGCGAGCTCGACATCGTCTTCCTCGCCACGCGTGCGGCCTGGCCGTATATGCAGGCCAGCGGATCGGCCAGCATCATCAACTTCGCTTCTGCCAATGCCCGCCATGCGCTGGAAGGCTCGGCTGCACTGGCGCATTGCGCGGGCAAGGGCGGGGTTCTGGCCATGACCCGCCAGCTGGCGATGGAGGGCGCACCGCACGGCATTCGGGCCAACACGATCAGCCCTGGCTTCATCCTGACCGAAGCGACGAGGCGCCACATGGACGCCGAACCGGCATTGAAGGAAAAGGTGCTAGCCAAGAACATGCTCAAGCGCCTTGGCGAGCCCAAGGATGTCGCCTGGTGCGCCACCTGGCTCGCGAGCGACGAGGCGCGTTATGTCACCGGAGCAGACTTCGCCGTCGATGCAGGTGCTACAGCCTGGTAGCCGGATGCCCTAGTCAGCAATTATCAATTCGATGCCAAGCTCGGTCAGCACGGATGCTGCATCGTTGCCAATTTTGCTATCCGTGATGACCACGTCGATTTCATCCAGGCCACACACGATTGCTCCCGAAGAGCTGTCGAACTTATGGCTATCGACCAGCAAAATGACCTTGTCGGCACGCTCGATGAAGCGTCGCTGTGAGGCGACCAGCACGGCGTCGGCTTGCATGACTCCCTGTCTGCCCACTGATGCCGCACCCATGAACAGTTTGCTGGCATGAAAGCGAGGCATGCTTTGTTCGCCACCGGGGGCAAGTATGATGTTTTGTTCTCGGAAGACTTCGCCAGAGGGGACGATGATATGGATATCTTCCTGTGGGATTAGCGCGTTGACGATGTGTAGCGAATTGGTGAGGACCTGCAATCGCTTGCCGGCCAGATGAGGACACATCTGGAAAGTCGTTGAACCGCCATCGATAATAATACCCTCTCCATCGTTGCAAAGTGCTGCAGCAGCCTTTGCAATAGCCATCTTGGCGCCAAGATTTTCCTGTATCGATGCCTCAAAAGGAGTTCCCCGAAGTGTGAGCGCACCGGTTGTTGCTGCCTCCTCTGCAACCAGTCTCGCCCCCCCATGGACGCGGTGCAGCCTTCCATCGGCTTCAAGTCTGGAAAGGTCGCGCCTGATCGTTGCCGGTGAGGCATCGAGGCTCGCTTCGAGGTCGCGGTAGGAGACGAACCCGGTGCGCCCCAGCGCCGCCAGTATTGCTTCTTCCCGCTCGGTCGCGTGCATCTTAGTTGGCCCTTATGCTGCTTGCTGTTCGCGCTGAATGTCTTCCAGCGACTTGCCCGCATTGTTCGGAGCCCACAACCATCCAACGGCCGCGCTGACAACCAGAAAGCCAGTCAAAATCCATGCCAGCACGGTGAAGTCGGTCGAGGCCAGCACCGGAACGAAGAAACTGAACACGCCCAAACTGATGCGGACAATGGCGAATGAGACGCCCTGTGCTGTGCTGCGCAGTGCGGTGGGGAACATCTCTGCACTCCAAAGCTGGAAGAAACTTTGCGCGCCAAAACCCTGAAAGAATCCGAGGATCAGCACATGGGCCAGTACCACCGGCACCGTCAGCGGGAAAATCGCGAGCAAGCTCATTCCTATGACTTGCATAACCGCAGAGACCATGAACATCGTCTTGTGGCTGACCTTGTCGACATACTTCATGAAAATGAAGTAGTTGGCCACCATGCCCAGGAAGAAATTGAGGCACTGCAACGCAATGCTCTGCGCGTGGGTGGCCACGCCAAGCGTCTCCATCAGGAACGGAAAGAACAGGCCGTTGGTGCCTGCCCACAGGTTCCAGAAGCCGTATATTCCGACGAGACCAAGGATCGAAATGAGGTAGCGGCCTTTGAACAGGGTTGAGATTGGCGGCGGCGTGTAGCTGGCTTCCTGCGTTTCCTCCCACCTGCGGCTTTCACGCATCTTGCGGCGTAGGAACGTAAGGCCCAGCGCCACCACTACGAGGTGTGCAAAAACGAGGCGTGCACCCAATTCACCAAGGCCCATGACTTCGCTGAGAAGCAGGCTCATCAACAGAACTACAACAGGGCCAAGGTTCCACAATATTTGCGCCACGCCCGAATGCTTGCCGCGCCGATTGTCAGGCGCTTCCTCGGCAATCAGCGACCAGCTGGCCGGAATGTCCGCACCCACGGCGAGGCCTACGATCACGAAACCGGCAACAATCATCCACGGTGCGACCGCGAAGACCAGTACTGCCATGCCGAAGGCGTAAACCAGCATGTCGTACTGGTAGATGCGCTTGCGGCCCAGCTTGTCGCACAGCCAACCGCCGATCATCGCGCCCACGCCCGCACCAATGGCATTGGGTCCAAAGGCGGCGATCAGGCCAAGCAGGCTATCCGAGAGGCCATACATGGCCTGCCACAGCGCCAGCGCTGCAGCGCCAGATACAATCGAGCCGGAGTCGATATAGTTGGCAAGGCCGGCAAGGATCGTTCCCTTCCAGTTGTCCTCTTCGATATGCGGATCCGCAACGATCTGTACCTGGCTCATACTGTCCTCTCTTGTGCGATTATTGTTCTGTCGATCTGGTCGATCTTGGTTGCGCCCGCCTGAGCCATGCCGCCTTATAGGCGCTCAGGTCCTCGGCAAGTGGTTCAACCTGTTGTAACTCGCCATCTGGTTCGAGAGCCGGATCAATCAACCGCAGCGCGCCGAAACTGACGTCATTATGAGCATTGGCGGTATAGACCCGCATGTCTGGGCGTAGCGAAGCAAGCGCGCGTACGAAAACTTCTGCCTCGGCAAAGCGGCCTTCAACCAACAGGCGGTCCTTTGCGCCGATCAGGTTGAGCGAGACGTCCGCCACGAGCGCGGCATAGAGGCAGGCTCCCGCGCGGCGGGCGTACCAGTCCACCGGGCGATTGACCCAGCCGCCTGCGCTGTCCGGGAACGGCCCGTTGCCGGGTGCGAGGGTGGGCAGCACCATGGCTTCGCTGTCGAGCACCCCTGCAACGGCTGCGAGGAGGTGCGGCTGGTCTGGCCTGATGTCGACGCGGCGGGTGTCGATCTCGATCAGTTTCTCGATCTCGCGACCACCCATGAAACGGGCCGACGGCACGGGTTGGCCGAACGCGTCGACATTGACCAAGCAGTCTCGCGCTTCGGGGAGGGTGGTAGGGTCCAGCGCCTCCTTTGCTAGCCGCATGGCGATGAACCAGGTGCCGGTAGAAAGGACGGTAACTTCATTGTCAGCGATTTCAGGAAATCCGCGTGCGGCTAGGAGAGCCGCATTGGAATCGTGCAGACCTGCCAGCACGTTCGTGGTTGCAGGCAGTCCGGTCAGTTCGGCCAATTCGGGCTTGAGCGTGCCGAGGACGTCGCAAGCCTTCACCAATGGTGCAAATTGCGCCGCCCAACCCCGTCGCCTGGCCATGGGGGAAAAGTCCCCTTCGATCGGACACCATAGGTCCGAATGGCAGCCCAAGCTTGTTGCCTCGCTGGCAGCGACGCCAGAAAGCAACCAGGCCCAATATTGCGCGTAGGGCATGAGGGTTGCCCTGGCGAAGTCTGGTCCCGCCTGCTGTTCGAGCCAATGCAATTGCGCTCCGAAGTTGAGGCCCGCAGGAAGGGCGGGTGAGCCGGTGACGGGAAAGGGATCGCGCTGCTCGCGATAAGCGGCGAGCACGTCTGCGGGCAATTCCGCTTCGTAATCGGGTGTTGCAAAGGCAAGCTTCCGGCCGCGAATGCCAGCCACCGCTGCACCATGCGACACCGGGACGATGAATTCGACCGGATGGCCTGCCCAGCTCTTCAGGGTCTGGACCAGCCAATATGCGGTGTTGGCGGTGTCGAGCATGCCGTTGGCCGCGCTGTTGGAACGCGTTTGCCGGTCAAGCATGCGACCATCGCGCGACCACAGGCTGACCTTACTCATGGTCTTTCCCGTATCGACAACAATGGCCCAACCTTGCGGCAAATCTTCCTCCTGCCGTGCTTGTCATTGCACCTTCATGATCGACTATTAGCGAAAATGATTGTAAATGAAAAGCGCTAATGCTAGGGCCCCGACACTATGAACATCCAGACCACACTGGCCGGAGAGGCCATTCCCTTCGCGATTCCCGCCAGCCGCTGGGATGATGCCACTGCCTCCGGGATGAGCGAATCGGAGCTGCTGCTCTATCGCTCCAACCTGCTCGGCGGCGACCTGACCGTTACCAACTTCGGCGGCGGCAATACCTCTGCCAAGGTGATGGAAACCGATCCGTTGACGAGTGAACAGGTCGAGGTGCTGTGGGTCAAGGGATCGGGCGGCGACATCGGCTCGATGAAGCTCGATGGCTTTGCGACGCTATATGAAGGCAAGCTGCTGGCGCTGGAAGACCACTACGAAGGTGAACAGGACGACGACAAGATGGTCGGTTTCCTGCCGCATTGTACCTTCAACCTGAACAGCCGCGCGGCTTCGATCGACACGCCGCTGCACTCGCTGTTGCCCTACAAGCACATCGATCACGTCCATCCCGACGCGATCATCGCGCTGGCCGCTTCTTCCGGTGGTGAGGCTGTGACGAAGGAAATCTGGGGCGATGCCATCGGCTGGCTGCCCTGGAAGCGTCCGGGCTTCACGTTGGGGGTGATGATCCGTGATTTTGCAAAGGCCAATCCGCAGGCCAAGGGCGCCATGCTGGCGGGCCACGGCATCATCTGCTGGGCTGACACGGCGAAGGAATGCTACGAACAGACCGTGCGCCTGATCGCCGAGGCAGCCGAATATCTGAACAACAAGATGGCCGGGAAGCCGGCCTTTGGCGGCGCGGTCACCTCTCCCACCAAGGACCGCGCCGCCCTCGCGGCCGCACTGATGCCCCGCCTGCGTGGGCTGATGACCGGTGCGCGTCGAAAGTTGGGACATTTTTCGGACGATGAGGCGACGCTCGAATTCGTCAACTCGGCAGACCTGCCGCGCCTCGCCGCACTCGGCACCAGCTGCCCGGACCATTTCCTGCGCACCAAGATTGCGCCGCTGGTGCTCGATCCGACGAGGCTGGAAGATGACGCCTATCTGGCGCAGAGCATTGCCGACTACCGCGATCTCTATGCCGCCTATTACGAGCGGTGCAAGCGCGACAACTCCCCTGCCATGCGCGATGCCAACCCGGTGGTGGTGTTGGTGCCGGGCGTTGCCCGCATCACCTTTGCAACGGACCGTGCCACCGCGCGTATCGCTGGCGAATTCTACCTCAATGCCATCAACGTGATGCGTGGCGCGGAAGCGATCGGCCAGTACATCGCGCTCGACGAGCAGGAAGCGTTCGACATTGAATACTGGCTGCTTGAGGAAGCCAAGCTCCAGCGTATGCCCGCGCCCAAGCCGATGGTCGGAAGGATTGCTCTCGTAACCGGCGGTGCAGGCGGCATCGGTGCCGCAACTGCTGCGCGCCTGCTCAAGGAGGGCGCCTGCGTGATGCTGGCAGACCGCGATGGCGACGTGGTGGAGGAAGTGCGCACAGGGTTTGCCAGGCAGTTCGGCAAGGATGTGGTCCGCTGCGTTACTTGCGATGTCACAGATGAAGCGCAGGTTGCTGCAGCTTTTGCAGAGTGCGCTCGCGAGTTCGGAGGTCTCGACATCCTTGTCGCCAATGCCGGTATCGCCTCGAGCGCTTCAATCGAACAGACCACCGTCGAACTGTGGGACCGCAACTATGATGTCTTGGCACAGGGCTATTTCCTTACTGCCAAGCACGCCTGGAGCCTGCTAAAGCAGATGAAAGAGCAAGGCGGTACATCGGTCGTGTTCATCGGCTCAAAGAATGCTGTGGCTGCGGCAGCCGGTGCCTCGGCCTATGCCAGCGCCAAGGCTGCTGCCAACCATCTGGCTCGTTGTCTCGCCCTGGAAGGCGCGCCCGAAGGTATTCGCGTGAACGTCGTCAATCCTGATGCTGTTATCAAAGGCAGCCGCATCTGGGACGGTGACTGGCGCAAGGAACGTGCAGCTTCGAACAAGGTCGATGCAGGCGAGGAGTTGGAAGCACATTACCGCAACCGCTCGATGCTGAAGCGCGATGTCTTGCCCGAGGACATTGCCGAAGCCGCCTATTGGCTTGCCAGCGAAGCGAGCGCAAAATCGACCGGCAACATGATAAACGTGGATGCCGGCAATGTGCAGGCGTTTACGCGCTGATTGCCGCAGGGAGTTGATATGCTGAACACGGTAATTTCGTCCGATCTTATCGCGGAGCGCAACGCGGGCCATGCAGCCGCGCTGGAGGACGACTATGCCAGCCTCGGGCGCAAGCTTGAAAGGCGTGGCATCGCTATAGATGAGATCAAGGACAGGGCCAAAGGCTGGGCTGTTGCCGTGCCCAGCTGGGGCGCGGGCCGGGGCGGCACGCGCTTCGCCAAGTTCCCGCTGGCGGGCGAGCCGACCAATATCCACGAGAAGCTGGAGGACTGTGCGGTCATCCAGCAGCTAGGCCGCACCACGCCCGGCGTTTCGCCACACTTCCCGTGGGATTGCGTCGAGGACTACGGTGCGCTGCGCGAGGAAGCAGGAAGCTATGGCCTGCACTTCGATGCGGTGAATTCCAACACCTTCCAAGACCAGCAGGGTCAGGCGCAGACTTATGCCACCGGCTCGCTCTCCTCGACAGTGGAGGCTACACGCCAGCAGGCGATCGAGCACAACATCGACTGCATCGAGTTCGGCAAGGCGATCGGCTCCAGCCGCCTAACCGTGTGGGTGGGTGATGGCACCAACTTTCCCGGCCAGCAGGACCTGGGACGAAGCTTCGACCGTTATCTTGAGGCCGCCGCTCAGGTCTATGCCGCGCTGCCCGACAACTGGCAGATGATGCTCGAACACAAGATGTTCGAACCGGCCTTCTACTCTTCTGTCATTTCCGACTGGGGCAGTTCCCTGATGGCGGCGCAGGAACTGGGCGAGAAGTGCAAGTGCCTGGTCGATCTAGGTCACCACGCGCCCAATGTGAACATCGAGCAGATCGTTGCCCGCCTCCACCGCGCAGGCAAGCTCGGCGGCTTCCATTTCAATGATAGCAAATATGGTGATGACGACCTGGATTCCGGATCGATCAATCCGCACCAGCTGTTTCTCGTATTCAACGAGCTGGCCGAAGCCGCAGCCAATCAGAGGGACGGTTTCGATCCGGCCTATATGATCGACCAATCGCACAATGTGACCGATCCGATCGAGAGCATGCTTTCATCCGCCGAAGCGATTGCAGGTTGTTATGTCCGCGCGCTTCTGGTCGACCGGAAGGCGTTGCATCACGCACAAGATAACAACGATGTAATGCTCGCCTTCCGCACGCTTCGCGCTGCTTACGATACCGATGTCGGCCCGATCCTTGCCAAGGCGCGCTCCGAGCTGGGCGGAGCGATCGATTGGCTGCAGGTCTACCGTGACAGCCAATATCGCCAGCGCAAGGCACAGGAACGCAAAGCAGTTGGCCTGGGCGCTGGAATTGTCTGAATGAATTGAATGGTCCGCGCGATCCAAAGGGCGTGATTGGTCTGGGGGTAAGAGGATGAGAAGTGCAATTGCTTTGGCGCTCGCCGGTACGGCTTTGGCACTGGGCGCATGTGCGACAAGTGGTGAGCAGCGCGCTCAATCCGTTTCGAGCATTCCGGCAGCTTCTGATCCCCTGGCTGAAGGCTTTGCCAACCCCCCGCAATCCGCGCGTCCGCGCACATGGTGGCACTGGATGAATGGCAATGTCACGCAGGAAGGCATTGCGCGTGATCTCGACTGGATGAGCAGGATCGGCCTTGGGGGCGTGCAGAATTTCGATGCCAGTCTGCAGACGCCGCAGCTGGTTGACGAACGGCTCGTCTATATGACGCCGGAGTGGCAGGACGCGTTTCGCTTAGCCGTTGCAGAAGCTGATCGCCATGGGCTGGAATTTGCCATCGCAGCTTCTCCTGGCTGGAGCGAGACGGGTGGCCCCTGGGTGCAGCCCGTTGACGGGATGAAAAAGCTGTCCTGGGGCGAAACCATCCTGGCGGGTGGTGAGCATTTCAACGGACGGCTGAACGCGGCGCCCGATACGACCGGTCCCTACCTCGATACACCTTTCGCGGATGAGCTGGCCGATGTCACCGCAGGCTCGCCCCATGAGGTACCTAGGGCATCCGGCCACATTGCCATCCTGGCTGTTCCCTTGCTGGCTTCGCCGCTACCGACCCCCGTCTTCGCGCTGGAGGACGGTTCCGAGCTTGCAGCAGAGCCGATAGCCGATGCCAGCATGGAGAGCAGCGTCGCTCTCCCGCTCAGAGATGATCTTTCCGGATCGGTGAGCATCACCTATCCGCATGTGGTGACGGTGCGTTCGGCGCAGCTGTTCATTCCGGGACTGGAGATGCCCTTCCGAGGTGTACCGGTTTCTGCATCGTTGCAAGTCCATGATGGGTCCGATTGGCGCGAAGTGGCGGCAATTCCGATCTCGGGCATCCCCACCACGGTCGGTTTCAACGCGGTCGAGGCGAGCGAATTTCGCCTCGTCATTTCCGACAACCGCGGGGGAGTTGGCAGCGCGACCATCGACGAGCCCGTGCCCGGAGCGGAGAGCTTCGACATCTTTGCCATGGGCGATCTTTCGACCGTCCCGCTCGCGGCCTTCAGCCTGTCCGCCGAACCCCGGCTCGACCGCGTGGAGCAGAAAGCCGGTTTCGGGACGCTGACCGACTACTATGCCGCCATGTCGCGCGATGAGACGCCAGCGAACGTCGATCTGTCGCAGGTGATCGACCTGACCGATCGCGTGGCCGATAACGGCATGCTCGACTGGACACCACCTGCCGGATCGCACTGGCGCGTGCTCTCTTTCGGCTGGTCGCTGACTGGCAAGACCAACCACCCGGCCACGCCCGAGGCAACTGGTCTGGAAGTCGATAAACTCGATCCGGACGCCGTGCGACGCTATCTCGAGACCTATCTCGGCATGTATCGCGAGACTCTGGGTGATGACATGGTGGGGGCTCGCGGGCTGCAGGCGCTGCTGACGGATTCGATTGAGGTCGGCGCCACGAACTGGACACCGCAGATGGAGGCAGAGTTCGAACAACGGCGCGGATATGCTCTGCGTCCCTGGCTCCCGGCGCTTGCTGGCCAAATGATCGGAACGCCCGCTGAAACCGAGGCATTCCTGTTCGACTGGCGTCAGACTTTGGCAGAAATGCTGGCGGACAATCACTATGGCACGGTTGCCAAGGTGGCGCACGAGAATGGACTTCGAGTTTATGGCGAGGCCCTCGAGAACGGTCGCCCGATGCTCGGCAATGATTTGGAAATGCGGCAATATGCCGATGTGCCGATGGCAGCAATGTGGACATGGCTGCGCGGCAGCGATCCGCGCTGGTCACTGCTAGGTGATATGAAAGGCGCCTCTTCGGTGGCGCATGTCTATGGCCAGAACCTTGTCGCCGCGGAAAGCATGACGTCGGCCAACGCGCCCTGGGCCTATTCGCCGCGCGACCTCAAGCGGGTGATCGATTTCGAATTTGCCCATGGCGTGAACCTGCCGGTGATCCACACATCGGTGCATGTGGCGGTAGAGGACAGGAAGCCCGGCCTGTCGCTGATGATTTTCGGGCAGCACTTCAACCGCAACGAGACCTGGGCGGAGATGGCCGGACCCTGGATCAGCTACATCGCGCGCAATGCCTATATGCTGCAGCAGGGCCACTATGCCGCCGATATTGCCTATTTCATGGGTGAAGAAGCCCCGCTGACCGCGCAATATGCGGCCGGCGTGCCGGATGGTCTGCCGACCCGTTATGGCTATGACTATGTGAATGTGGACATGTTGTCAGAGGCCTTGCATGCCGAAGACGGGCAGCTCGTTTCGCGTGGTGGAACACGCTACCGTGTGCTGTTCCTTGGTCAGGATCGCGTCATGATGACGCTACCCACGCTGCGACGAATTGCCGAACTGGCCTCTGTGGGCGTCACTATCGTCGGAGTCCGCCCGCTTGCGTCGCCTTCATTGGCTGATGACGAGGCGGAATTTGCGCAATTGGTGGAGCAACTCTGGACACTTCCCAATGTCCTGGAAGGCCAGAACATCGAGTCTGCAATGATCGCACAGGGCATCACGCCTGATCTTGAGATCAATACGGGCAATGCAGAAAGCGACGTCATGTTCGTGCACCGCTCGCTGCCGAATGCGGAGATCTATTTCGTCAACAATCGCCTCAACCACGCACAAGATGTCGAGGCTCGTTTTCGAGTAGTCGGCAAGGCACCCGAATTGTGGGACGCTGTCTCCGGCACATCGCGTTCCCTGTCCTACCGGGTCGAGGGTGATGTCACCGTGGTTCCTTTGGAGATGGCGGCGGAGGATGCGTTCTTCGTTGTCTTCCGCGAGGACACGCAGGCAATGACGCGGGCAATCGCGGCGCCTGAGCACTCCACCGTTGCGCAGATCGAGGGCCCTTGGCGCGTACGCCTCCAGGATGGTCGCGGTGCGCCGGCCGAAATCACGCTGGATGCGCTCGAGCCGCTCAATGAGCATGCCAACCCCGGTGTTCGTTATTTTTCCGGCGTGGCAAGTTACTCGACGCAGTTCGATGTTACTGCCGATGCGGCTGGCAAAGGCACGCTCCTGCTGGACCTTGGTCAGGTTGCCGATGTGGCGGAGGTCTGGGTCAACGGTCGGAACGCCGGAATCAGCTGGCTCGCTCCGGACAGATTGGACATTGGTGCGCTGGTGCAGGAAGGCTCGAACACTCTCGAGGTGCATGTGGCCAATCGCTGGATCAATCGGCTTATTGGCGATCGCCAGCCGGATGTTGAACCGATCACCTTTACCGCCGCACCAACCTATCAGCCTGATGCATCGCTCCGTCCTTCCGGGCTTATCGGTCCCGTAACAATCGTTACAATGAACTGATTTTAAACAGGAAAGCATGTATCTGTCCTGTCGATGGGCAGCTATAGATTCTGACCGTTTTACATTCCTCGTGCAGTGTCGGATTGCTCGGATCGTAGCAAACAAGGTTCCCGCCAAATCAGAACAAGGGAACCACAAGGTAAAGCATCAGGGAGGAACACAGGATGCGCCCCAAGACCAGCTTGAAATTGACATCTGCAATTGCGCTCGTGGCCAGCGGCCTGGCTATGCCCGGCATTGTGCATGCACAGGACAATGCAGAGGCCGACGGATCATCAAGCGAGAACCGCATTGTAGTTACGGCGCGTAAGCGCGAGGAAGACCTGATCTCGGTTCCGCTTCCGGTAACGGTGGCGACCGAAGAGCAGCTTGAGCGTGACCAGGTCTACAGCCTCAATGATCTGCAGCGCATCGCTCCCGCTCTGGAAATCAGCCAGACTTCCGGCGGCGAATCCAACGGCGGTGGTCGTGTGCGTGGTGTGGGTACAGGCGTTTTCAATCCCTCCGTGGGCTCTTCTGTCGCCCTCGTGGTTGACCAGGTTCCAGTGGGCAACCTGGCGTTTCCTCTGCTATTCGACATGGCACAGGTCGAAGTGTTGCGCGGTCCGCAAGGCACACTGTTCGGTCAGGGTGCGTCGGCAGGTGTGCTCAACATCACCACGCGCACGCCCGATCGTGGTGCAGCGAGCGCCAATGCCAGCGTTGATTGGGCAGACAAGGGGACGGCCGGCTCCGAGGTCGGCGAGTTCATCGTCAATGCCGGCGTCAACGTTCCGCTGGGCGACATCGCGGCGCTGCGCGTATCCACACAGTACAAGGATGAAAAAGGCCTGCAGCGCAGTGCGACGACAGGCAGGGACAATTCGATTGAGGATTGGGGTGTCCGCGGACGCTTGTTGCTTGAGCCATCCGACACCTTCTCCGTGCTGCTGACTGCCGAACACGCGGAAAATACATCGGATGGTCAGACTTTCTTCGCGATTGCCGTCCAGCCCAATTCTACTACGCCGTTTGGCCCTCCCGGAGGCACTCTCGGCGGTATTTCGACCGGCGCATTTGCCGGTTGCGGAACAACTCCGATCACCGAGCGGGCCGAAATCTATTGTGAGTCCGAACCGAGTTACCTGGAAACAAAGATTCAGGCATATTCGGCAATTATCGACATTGAGTTGTCGGACGACGTTAGCCTGACTTCGGTAACCGGCTATCGTGACCGCAGCTTCAGACAACCGCATCGCGATTTCTCGCGCATAACCGGTGGACCGGCAGCGCAGCAGAACCGCACCCGTGAGGATTCAGACGGCTTCAGCCAGGAACTGCGCCTTGCCTATAGTGGCGACGGCGTCGATATCGTGGGTGGCGCGTTTTATCAGGACTACTCCTTCGATCGTATTCCGATGGGATCGTCGCTCACCTATGGCTCTAACCTTCCGGGGGAGCGCATAGGCTTCAGTGTCTGCACAAATGACGGCGGATTCTGCCCTGTCCCGACGCAGTTCACCGATGAACTGACCAAGAACCACACAGTGGCCCTGTTTGCCGATGCGACGGTCGCCGTGTCTGACACGGTCAATCTGTTCGGTGGCCTTCGGTATGATGATTACAAGAATACCACCAACATACAGACCTTCCCGGCCATTCCTGGCGACTCAGGCGGACCCAGCAGTCCCCTCGCAACCTTTACGACGAAGGATTCAAACCTTTCGGGTCGCATTGGTGTGAGCTACCAGCCTGATAGAGACACCAACATCTTCGCGTCCTATTCGCGTGGTTACAAGCCACCTGCGGTCGGTACCAACCCAGCCGGACAATTGTTTCAGCTTGATCCGGAGAAGGTGAACGCCTTCGAATTGGGCGCCAAGCGTGCGTTGGGCGGAGCGCAGCTCACTGGAAACTTGTTTTATAGTGAATTGCTTGATTTTCAGAGCCAGACCAGCGTCTTCGTTGGGACTGCTTTGATCTCGCAACCGCTCAATATCGATAAGATCAAGTCCTACGGCTTCGAGGTCAATGCATTCGGCGAAGTAGCTCCTGGTTTCAATTTGAACGCCGGCTATCAGTGGAATCACATCACCTTCCCGACCGGTTATCTCGGCGATGCGGGTGGCAATTTGGGTGGAACGCAATTCCTCAACGCGCCGCGCAGCAAGTTCACCCTCTCGGGTGATTACGGCCATGCAGTGTCGGATAATCTGGAACTCTTCATCAACGCCAACCTGGTCTACAAAAGCAAGGTGCTTCTCGCAGCCCGAGCTGACCCGCGCTACCGTTATCCCGCGCATGAGTTGATCAATGGTGGCATTGGTGTGCGCGATGTCGATGGGCGCTGGAATGCATCCCTCTTTGTTCGCAACCTGACCAAGGAACGCGAACCTACAGCAATGCTGGCCAGCACCTTTGCAGGGCAACTCGATGGCGGCATCCGCTATTGGCCGGTTGCGGGCCTCACGGCCCGTGTCGTCGGTGTCCGCTTCGGCGTCGGCTTCTAGGCAATCACAGGCTCCCAAGTGGCGGACGCCGGAAGTACTTCCTCCCAGTGCTTCCGGCGCCCTTCATGTTTTGCCCAAAATACGATCGGATTAGTTGCAGATGATTGATCGACGGACGTTACTGCAATCGACAGCTGCTCTGGCTGCTCTCGGCACGACCGGCGCAAGGGCACATAGCCCAGGGAACAGCAGCTTTCCCGCAGATTTCATCTGGGGCGCCTCGACGGCCGGCCACCAGGTCGAGGGCAACGACACGGCATCAGACACATGGTTCCTCGAGAAC
>JAHEBH010000011.1 GCA_024642335.1 Erythrobacter sp. | reverse complement strand
GTGGAAGAGGTGCGCCGCAAGGAGTTCGAGAAGGGCCGTTTCACACTGGTGTTCCTCGCCGCCGCCGGGCAGGAGGATGTGGCAGAGGTGGAGCTGACCTATAACTGGCCCCCCGAAGATGGCAGCGCAGGCGAACGCTATGACGGCGGACGCAATTTCGGCCACCTCGCCTACCAGGTGGATGATATCTACGCGACCTGCCAGACGCTTGCCGACGCGGGTGTGACGATCAATCGCCCCCCGCGCGACGGCCACATGGCCTTTATCCGCACACCGGACGGCATCTCCATCGAATTGCTCCAGAAGGACGGCTCGCTCGAACCGCAAGAACCCTGGGCAAGCATGGAGAATGTCGGCAGCTGGTGACTTCGCGCTTGCCAAAGCAAGCAGCGACCTCCACGTGACGCACGCCATGGCGCAGCGCAAATTCCCCCAGGTGGTCATCATCGGCCGCCCCAATGTCGGCAAGTCGACCCTGTTCAACAGGTTGATCGGCAAGAAGCTGGCGCTGGTCGACGACCAGCCGGGGGTGACCCGCGACCGCCGCTTTGGCCATGCCGGCCTGCTGGGTCTGGAATTCGAGGCTGTCGATACTGCCGGCTGGGAGGACGAGGACCCCTCGTCCCTGCCCGGGCGCATGCGGGTGCAGACAGAGGTTTCTCTCAAGGGTGCCGATGCCGCGCTCTTCGTGGTCGATGCCCGTTCCGGCCTGACGCCGCTCGACAAGGAAATTGGCCGCTGGCTGCGCGAGCAGGAAGTTCCCGTCTTGGTGCTGGCCAACAAGGCAGAGGGCCGCGCAGGCGATGCGGGAATCATGGAATGCTATGAGCTTGGTCTTGGTGAGCCTGTTGGCATTTCTGCCGAGCATGGCGAGGGCATGGGCGACCTCTACGCAGCGCTGATCCCGCTGATCGGCGCCAAGATCGATCAATATGAGCTGGAAGCCGAAGCCGAGGCAGCCATTGCTGCAGACGAGCGTGCACAGCGCATGGCGGAGTTGGAAGAGGGTGAGGAGCTGGAAGAGCTCGACCCCGCAGCCCCGCTCAGCCTCGCCATTGTCGGGCGCCCCAATGCGGGCAAGAGCACGCTGATCAACCGCCTGCTGGGCGAAGACCGGCTGCTGACCGGCCCCGAAGCAGGAATCACGCGCGATTCCATCGCGGTGGACTGGCAATGGACCGATCCAGCGAGCGGCGAAACACGCGATATCAAGCTGGTCGACACCGCCGGCATGCGCAAACGCGCCAAGGTGCAGGACAAGCTGGAGCGCCTGTCGGTAGGCGATGCCAAGCGCGCGATCGATTATGCCGAAGTCGTGGTGCTGCTGCTGGATGCCACGCGCGGTCTGGAAGTGCAGGACCTCAAGATCGCCAACCTCGCGCTGGAGGAGGGCCGCGCGCTGATGGTGGCGATCAACAAATGGGATGTGGCCGAAAACCCAAGCGCGCTCTTCAATGGTATCCGCGCTGCGCTGGAAGAGGGGCTTTCACAGCTCAGGGGTGTCCCTATGATCGCGGTTTCAGCCATTACCGGCAAGGGACTGGACCAGATGCTTGCCGCCGCATTCGAACTGCGCGAAGCCTGGAGCAAGCGGGTGCCCACCGCCGCGCTCAACCGCTGGTTCGACGATGCGCTGGCCGCCAACCCGCCGCCCGCGCCCGGCGGCCGCCGTATCAAGCTGCGCTATATCACGCAGGTCGGCACGCGGCCTCCGCGTTTCGTGATCTTCGGCACGCGGCTGTTCGACCTGCCCTCCAGCTATGAACGCTACCTCATCAACGGCATTCGCAAGAACCTGGGCTTTGGCGCGGTTCCCGTCCGGCTGACTTTCAAGAGTCCGAAGAATCCCTACGATTCCAACCCGGGCGGTGGCGGAAAGTTCAGCGGCGGCAAGGGGCGGGACTGATCCGGCGTCCTATTCGCCTTCAGCAGCCTTGGAATTGAGCTGGACGTAATTCTCCAGCCCCATGCGCTTGATCATGTCGAACTGCGTTTCGAGGAAATCGACATGCTCCTCCTCGCTTTCGAGAATTGATGAGAAAAGGTCACGGCTGACATAGTCGCGCACGGTTTCGCAATATGCGATCGCGTCGCGGAGCAAAGGGATTGCCTCTTCCTCCATCGCCAGGTCAGCCTTGAGGATTTCCTCGACCGTCTCACCAACCTTGAGCTTGTGGATAGCCTGGAAGTTGGGCAGCCCTTCAAGGAAGAGAACGCGTTCGGCGAGCTGGTCGGCATGTTTCATCTCGTCGATCGATTCGTGCCGCTCGTATTCGGCGAGCTTGTGCACACCCCAATCATCGAGCACGCGATAATGCAGCCAGTACTGGTTGATCGCCGTCAGTTCGTTGGTGAGGGCCTTGTTGAGATATTCGATTACCTTGTCATCGCCCTTCATCGCGGCATCCTCCTGCTGATCCGATCCCCGGCTATTAGCGCCGCATGCGCCCTGTTTGGCAAGCGAAACCCGAACAGGATGCATGAAAAAACCGCAGAAAACCGCGATTTTGAGAATGCGTATCAGAAAAAGGGAGTTTCAGGCAGCGACGGTCTGCGGACGGGTACGGAGGCGCTCCTCGCCGATCATCTCGTCAGCTTCATCGAGGCATTGGCGGCAATCGGGGCGCTTGCCCAAGGCTGCATAGACGCTTTCCGCGGTGCCGCAGGTGCGCCGCGCAGCTTCGCGCAATTCAGCTTCCCTGATGGCATTGCAGACGCAGACATACATTTGCGGCAAATCTCCTGACTACAGGAGTTCAGTTAATGCGAATTGGTTGCAATAGCAAGTCTCTTGCGAGTGATTATCAACTCCCCTCCCTTTTCAGGGGAAAGCGATGCCAATAGGTCAGGCACCGCCAGAGCCATTCAAGCGGGCCATAGCAGTACCGCGCCAGCCAGATGCGCGAAAATGCGATCATCAAGGCCCAGCCCAGCAGGACGACCGGCAGCATGTCGAGCTTGCCCAAAGTGCCGTAGAGCCCGCCTGCCCACCCGTGGAAGACGAGCATCATCACCAGCGACGTGCCAACGTAGTTGCTCAGTGCCATACGGCCGGTCTGCGCCAGTCTCTCCGCCAGCCAGCCGCCGCTTGCCTTTGCCGTCCATTGCGCCAGCAGGGCGGTGCCTCCCAGCAGCATGAAGCTGTTCGCCACGCCCGCGACGCCAAAAAAGGCGAGCTGCGTCAGGTAAGGCGGAAAGCCTGCACGATAGACATATAGGCCCATGGCAAGATTAATCGCGATTCCTGTCACAAGCACTGCCAATGCAGTCCATCGCCAGCCGCTTGCGTCCGCCCCCGGCGCAAACAGGCCGCTGCGGTAGAAACCCATGCCGATCAGCATCAGCGGAACTGTTTCAAAAAAGCCGATGGTGAAATATCCGGCCAGCAGGCCGCTTTCCTCGGCCAGTCGATAACGCAACACGTCGAGATAGCTGCCATGCTCCAAGACTCGAGCCTGCTCTTGCGCAACGATAAGGCGGCCCTGCCAGTAGTCGGTGTAATAGGCGATCGCATCCGCCCTGCCCGCCTCCGAAGCGCCCGCCTCGATCAGTGCAGGGGTGAGATAGCTGAGCGCCTGCATTCCGCTCGCCACAAGCGCCCAGATGATGCCGATGGCGAGGAGCTTTTCGGCCGGCAGGCGCAGGAAGAAGAGCGCGATGAAGCCTGCAATGCCATAGCCGAACAAGATGTCGCCGCGGAACAGCAGGACGAAGTGCAGCAGGCCAAGCAGGATGAGCCAGGCAAGGCGCCGCAACTGCAGGACAAGTGCGCGCTCCGCATCGTGCTTGCGCTCGACAAACAGCACCAGTCCCGCGCCGAAAAGTATACTGAAGAGGCCGCGAAACTTGCCGTCCACCAACACAAGTTGCACCAGCCAGGCGATGCTGTCGCTCTCGCTTCCCCCTCCAGGCAAGGCGGGCGGCCAGTAATAGGACATGCTGGGTTGGCCGAAGGCGGTGACGTTGGCGAGCAGGATTCCCAGAACCGCGATGCCACGGATCAGGTCCAGCGAATGCAGCCGGTCCGCCTGGCCGGCGGGCACCATCTTCGCACGAAGTTCCTGATCAGCCTGCATTCACCCCTCGACTTGCGGATGTCTTAGCGCCTCGTGGACGGGCCACAAGGCAATCCTGTCACGCTCGCGGCGAGACACGACAAAAGCAAATGGCGTTAACCTAAAATAAACGGTGATCTGCGAACTCGTATCTCGGAAGGACCGGAAATTCCTCTCTTTCGGTCCAATATTTACGAGGGGGTACAGCCGTGCGCGTATTGGCATTGGCATCTCAAAAAGGTGGTTCAGGTAAGACCACACTGTCCGGGCACCTTGCCGTCCAGGCGCAACGCGCCGGGGCAGGTCCGGTTGTTCTGATCGATATCGATCCGCAGGGATCGCTGGCCGACTGGTGGAACGAGCGTGAAGCGGAATTCCCCGCATTCGCCCAGACCACGGTGGCCCGACTTGCGAACGATCTTGCGATCCTGCGCCAGCAGGGCTTCAAGCTCGCCGTGATCGACACGCCGCCCGCAATCACCATGGCGATCCAGTCCGTGATCTCGGTCGCCGAGCTGATGGTCGTCCCGACCCGCCCGAGCCCGCACGATCTGCGCGCCGTGGGTGCCACGGTCGACCTGTGCGAACGCGCCGGAAAGCCGCTTATCTTCGTGGTCAATGCCGCCACCCCCAAGGCAAAGATCACGTCCGAGGCAGCAGTTGCGCTCTCGCAGCACGGCACCGTCGCCCCCATCACCATCCACCACCGTACTGACTTTGCCGCATCGATGATCGACGGCCGCACGGTTATGGAAGTGGATCCCGAAGGCCGCAGCGCTCAGGAAGTGACTGCGCTCTGGCACTATATTTCCGACCGTCTGGAGAAGAACTTCCGCCGCACAGTGTTTGCCGCTCCGGGTGCCAAGACCACCCAGGCCAACGGCATGCACCGTTCGCAGCAGGGCGGTTTCGGCCGCCGTGTCGCACAATGATGCAGGAGTCGGTCATGAGCGAACCAAAGCCTATCGCATCGCTCGGCCCCTTGCTGCTTGCCCGCAAGGGCACCGCAAAGCCCGCCATGCGCGCGCAGCTCGATGTGGGCTCGCGCGGACACGTTTCTGAAATGGACGAGCTCGCCAACAGCCAGAACGATCTGGGCTGGAACGACATGGGCCATGACGAAATGCCTTCGATCGAACCGGAAGTGCGCCTCCAGCAGACCAAGCTGGTGCATCGCATTGCCGATTCGAACCTGGTCGCCTTCACCGGGGCGAAGAACCAGAACCAGCCCGCTCCACGCCGCAAGGCCGCAGATCAGGGCCGCCGTGCTGCATTCACCTTGCGACTCGACGATGATCGCCACCTCAAGCTGAAGCTCGCCAGCACGATTTCGGGCGAAAGTGCGCAACAGCTCGTGACCAATGCGCTGGATGAATTCCTCTCGCAAATGCCTGAGATCGAGACGCTGGCCGCACAGGTCAGCCGCAGGGATAGCAAGGCCTAAGGAGGGCCGAACAGCCATGTTCAAGGTAGACAAGAGCATTCGCAGGGCCGGACTGATCGTTTCGACGGCGATGGCCGGAGCATTGCTTTCGGGCTGCGCCGCCAACAGCGCGCCGCCAGCCAATGTCTCTGCCAAAGCAGCGATGGAAGCATCGGATGCTGGCCAGACAAGCCGCGCAATCCAGCAGGCAGAAGCTGCCGTTCAGGCTGAACCGCGCAACCCATCCTACCGTGCGATGTTGGGCAATGCCTATCTCGCAGCGGGCCGTTTCGCCTCTGCGGAAACCAGCTTCAACGATGCCATGCTGCTGGGCGACACCAGCCCGCGCACTGCGCTCAGCCTGGCGCTGGCATTGAACGCACAGGCGGAATATTCCGAAGCCGGCGCCGTTCTCACCGATTGGGAAAGCGAAATCGCCACCGCTGACCTGGGCCTGGCCTATGCCCTTTCCGGACAACCGGAACGCGGAATCCACATTATGAGCAATGCCATTCGCGGCGGTGAAAATACCGCCAAGATGCGGCAGAACCTGGCCTATTCCTATGCCATGGCAGGCCGCTGGCGCGAAGCACGCCTGATGGCTTCCGAAGATCTCTCTGCCGACAAGGTGGGTGATCGCATGCAGGAGTGGGCGCAAATGTCCAGCCCGCTCGCCTACGAGCACCGCGTGGCAGGACTTCTGGGGGTACCTGCGGGCGTTCGCGATGCCGGCCAGCCGGTACAGCTTGCACTCGCCAACACCCCGTCGATCAACCAGATCGCAGCCGAAGCCAGTGCTCTGGCAGCCGTCGAAGAGACAATCTCTGAAGCAGCTGCCCCGCAGTTCGCTGCGGCAGAGGCAGCTCCGGTGCCTGCCTCCAGAGAGGAACTGCCTGCGGTAAGCGCTCCCGAACTTTCGCTCGACAGCTACGAAGCTCCAACAAGCAACTTCTCGGAAGCTTTCGAAATTGCCAGTGACCCCGCTCCTGTCAGGCAGGTCAGCACGCGCTACTCCAGCGCTCCGGAGACGCAGGCTTCTGCGCCGCGTGCCGAAGCTGCGCCGCAGCCGCGAGCAACCAATAATGCACCTCGTCGCCAGACGCGCGTTGCAGTGGCTGAACCGGTTGCTGAGCCAGTTGCCTTCACTCAAACGGCAGCGATCGACAGCCCCGTTGAAGCTGAAACCCACTCTTCACTGCCGCTGGCCTTCCGCAATGCAATGGCGACCGCAGAGGTCGATGGCAGCCATCTTGTGCAGCTGGGCAGCTTTTACAGCGAGCAGGGCGCACGCCGCGCCTGGGGCATATATGTCAGCCGCTATCCCGAGCTGGCAGACAGCCAGATGGTGATCACGCAGGCTGTTATTCGCGGCAAGCGCTACTACCGCGTCTCTGCCGGCGGTTACGACCAGACGGCCAGCAGAGCCATGTGCGCGCGCGTGGACGCCGCCAACGGCGATGGTTGCATCACCTGGGCAGCAGCAGAACCGCTGCCGGGTGCAGTCGACACCGGCATCCGCTTCGCCATGCGCTAAGCCCAATTTTCAAAGAGTTTCTCCCGGAAACGGCCCGCCGATTGGTGGGCCGTTTCTCGTTTCAGCGCAGGCTAGAGCGTATAGCCGCCATCGCTGACAAGGACGGTGCCCGTTATGGTCGCTGCCTCGTCCGAAAGCAGGAACAGTATCTGCGCGGCAATCTCATCCGCCGAAGCAAACCGGCCTAGCGGCGTATTGCCCTGCGCCATCTCGGCCAGAACCGCTTCGCGATCACCGCCTTTGCTGGCAACCAAATCCCGAAAGAAGGCCGCTGTATCCCAGATCGGCGTATCCACTCCGCCCGGAGCAATGGCATTTACCCTTATGCCGCGCGAAGCTCCCTCCAGCGCGGCCACCTTGGCCAGCTGGCTAAGGCCCGCCTTTGACGTGGCATAGGCCGCGGCTCCTGCCTGGGCCTTGAAGCCGCTGGCAGAGGCTGTGACGACAATGCTGGCCCCTTTGTTGGCCTTGCGCATGGAGGTGCGCAGCGAGAGGAAGGCGCCGTCGAGATTGACGCTCATGGTGCGTCGCCAGTCCTCCAGTGTAGTTTCCGCAACCGTTCCGGCCGTGGCAATGCCCGCGTTGATCACGGCGCGATCGATGCCCGGTGCGGCAGCTTCCACACGCTCCCACAAGGCCGGGTCGCTCACATCGCCAGCGAAGCACTCAGGATCCACTGCAAGTTCCAGCGCAGCCAGTCCACCGGCATCGCGATCGACCAGCAGCAGGCGTTCCGCCCCGCGCTCTGCCAGCAGACGCGCGCAAGCCGCGCCTATGCCAGAGGCCGCTCCGGTGACGAGGCAGGTCCCCAGCGACATCAGAGCGCGATTCCCATGCCGCCCTTCCACAGGGCGGTGACGCGTCCTTGCACGGGCTGGCCGTCGAAGGGTGTGTTGCCTGCTTGTGCGGCCATCTTGCGCGAATCCACGACCCAGGGCCGCTGTGCATCGACGATGGCCACATCGGCCTCGCAACCGACCATCAGTGCACCGGCCTCCACGCCCAGCAGGCGGGCCGGGTTGCGGGCGATCAGGTCAAAGGCGCGTTCGATGGAGATCACGCCGTCACGCACGAGGGTGAGCGTCATGGGCAGCAAGGTCTCCGCACCCGCCATGCCCGGTTCGGCATCGGCAAAGGGCAGGCGCTTGTCCTCCGGCCCGCGCGGATCGTGACCGCTCGCGATGACATCGATTGTCCCGTCGCCAATCGCCTCGATCACAGCCTGGCGGTCTTCCTCCGATCGCAGCGGGGGAGACAGGCGGGCAAAAGTCCGGAATCCGGCGAGCGCCAGGTCCGAAAGCATGAAATGGGCCGGCGTGACACCGGCAGTCACCGCCACACCGCGCGCCTTGGCCGCACGTACAAGATCGAGCGCTGCGCGGGTGGTTACCTGCCGCAAATGCAAGCGCGCTCCGGCCAGTTCCGCCAGCGCGATATCGCGCGCCACCGCCAGTGCCTCTGCCACGGCAGGGGCGCTCGGCAGGCCAAGGCGTGTTGCGATCTCGCCCGCAGTAGCGGAAGCCTTGCCGGCCATTCCGCCATCTTCGGCATGGCTGATCACCACCATGTCGAGCATGGCGGCATATTGCAGCAGGCGCAGCATGACGCCGCTATCGGCAATCCAGCTGCGCCCTGTGGCTATTGCACGCGCACCAGCATCTCGCATCAATGCTATTTCGGCGAGGCTCTTGCCTTCGAGAGCGGTAGTCGCGGCGGCGATTGGATGCACCCAGAAATCGGGCTTTCCACTCTGCGCCGCGAAGCGCACACGCGCCGGATGGTCGAGCGGCGGGGACTGGTCTGGCATCAGCGCCGCACGCGTAATCCCGCCAAAATGGAAAGCCGGCTTGTCGATGGCGAAGACACCAAGGTCCACCATGCCGGGCGTGACCAGCCGTCCGGCGGCATCGACCAGAAAGTCGCCTTCATGCACTCCGTCACCTACCGAGACGATAAGCCCATCGACCAGTCGCAGATTGCCTTCGACGATCCCGTCGCTGGTCACGATCCTTCCGCCGGTGATCGAGATGGGGGTCAACTGCCTCATACCCATTCTCCCTCACCCCAGCCGGGCACCTTGCGTTCCTTGCGGGTCAGCACGTCGAGGCAGGCCATGCGGATCGCAACACCCATCTCTACCTGCGCGGTGATGATCGAGCGCCCCGGCATGTCGGCCACGTCGCTGTCGATCTCCACCCCGCGATTCATCGGGCCGGGATGCATGACGATGGCATCGGGCCCCGCTAGTGCCAGCCTCTCCTGCGTCAATCCGTAGAGGTGGTGATATTCGCGGGGCGAAGGAATGAATTGACCATCCATCCGCTCGTTCTGCAGGCGCAGCATCATCACCACATCGGCCCCTGCCAGTGCCTGATCGAAGTGGTGGAAAACCTCCACACCCGTCGCCTCGACTCCGGTCGGCATCAGTGCAGGCGGCGCACAGAGGCGCACCTTGGCCCCCAGCGCCTGCAGGCACAGGATGTTGGAGCGCGCGACGCGGCTGTGCAGGATGTCGCCGCAGATCGTCACCGCCAGTCCGTTGAACATGCCGTCCGCGCTCATCTCACCCCGTTCGCGCAGCTTGTGGCGCAGCGCCAGCGCATCGAGCAGCGCCTGGGTGGGATGTTCGTGCTGGCCGTCACCCGCATTGAGCACGGGGCAATCCACCTTGTCGGCGATCAGCCCCACCGCACCGGATGAACCGTGGCGGATAACGATGGCATTTGGGCGCATGGCATTGAGCGTGACCGCAGTATCGATCAGCGTTTCGCCCTTCTTCACGCTCGACTGTGCGGCATGCATGTTCACCACGTCGGCACCCAGCCGCTTGCCGGCAATCTCGAAACTCAGCAGCGTACGCGTACTGTTCTCGAAGAAGGCATTGATGATGGTGAGGCCAGCCAGCGCATCGTGATGCTTGCTTGACCGGCGGTTCAGCTGAACCCATTGCTCTGCCTCATCCAGCAGGAACAGTATCTCGTGCGTTTGCAGCGCTCCGATGGAAATAAGGTCGCGATGCGGGAAGGCCCGCCCGCCTGCCGGATACCGGCCACTTGCGGGGGCCCGGGCCTGGGACACCGAGACTTCAGGACTTTCGAAATCCTGCATGAAGGCGCGGATCTTCTCGACTGTGCTGGCACGAATATCGCGTCCCGCACGAAGCTGGGACACGAATGGCTTGTCGTTAAGCACCAGTTCGCCAAAACGCGTCTCCGACATGTCGTGATGCGCGCAAAACCGGGCAATTTCTTCGAGCAGGTCTGTCATCGGCAATCGCTTTTGTTGGATAAAACCAACTTGTCAAGTTGGAAATGGGCACGGCGTTGATAGAAGTGCGTTGACAGCTGATGGCATATGTCTGGCGCTGATCCGCTCAAGACCCTAGATAGCAGCATGGCAATGGCGACTTCAAAGGGGTTCGCATGAGTTTTGCAGGCAAGGTCTGGCGTCTTCTGGTCGGCATCAAGGATGCGCTGGCCCTGTTGTTCCTGCTGCTGTTCTTCGTAGCATTGTTCTCCCTCCTGAGCGCGCGGCCCAGCCCGGGACAGGTGCATGAGGGCGCCCTGCTGCTGCAGCTGGACGGCTCCATTGTCGAGGAGGCGTCCGCCAGCGACCCGCTGGAAATCCTCCTTTCCGGCACCCTGCCCACGCGGCAATACGAGGCGCGCCAGCTCGTGCGCGCGATTGACGAGGCTGCGAGGGACGACCGGATCAAGGCCATTGCGCTCGATCTCACCACTTTCACCGGTGGCGCGCATGTCAACATGAAGGAAGTGGCCGAGGCACTGGGCCGTTTCCGTACTGCCGACAAGCCGATCCTGTCCTATGCCGTCGCCTATACCGACGATTCGCTGATGCTGGCTGCCCATGCCAGCGAGATCTGGGTCGATCCGATGGGCGGCGCGGCCATTCGCGGCCCCGGCGGCAGCATCATGTTCTATGCCGAGGCGCTGGAGCGCTATGGCATCAACGCCCATGTCTACCAGATCGGCACATACAAGGGCACGGGGGAGCCCTATACCAATACCCAGATGTCTCCCGAACTGCGCGAAAATCTGGAAACCTATGTCGGGCAGATTTGGGACGAATATCGCGCGCAAGTCATCCAGGCCCGTTCGCAGGCGGATATTGACGCGGCCACAACCGGCCTGATCGCGCTGATGGAGGAGAATGGCGGCGATATGGCGAAAACCGCGATTGCGGCGGGCCTTGCCGATACCATCGGCACAAGGGACGAATGGGGTGATCGCCTGGCGGAAGTTGCGGGCGAGAGTTCGTGGGACAAGGCCCCCGGCGCTTTCGCCAATACCGAGCTCGATGTCTGGCTGGCCCATGTCGGGAACGAAGGCGCAGGCAGCGGCCGCACTTTTGGCGGCGGCAAATCGCGCATCGGCGTTGTGACCATCTCGGGCGAGATATCTGACGGAGAGGCCGGCCCCGGCAGCGCTGGCGCTGCGCGTATCTCCGGCCTGCTCGACGATGCGCTGGACGACGATCTGGCCGGCCTGGTCGTGCGGATCGATTCACCGGGCGGAACGGTAACCGGTTCCGAAGCCATCCGCCGCGCGGTGATGCGCTATCGCGACAAGGGCATTCCGGTCGCCATTTCCATGGGCAATTATGCCGCCAGCGGGGGCTACTGGATATCGACTGCAGGCCAGCGCATCTTTGCCGAACCGGAGACCATCACCGGCTCTATCGGTGTGGTACTGGCAGTCCCGTCATTCGAAAAGATCCTGGCGGACTACGGCATCCATTCGGACTCCGTGCGCACCACGCCGCTTTCCGGCCAGCCGGATCTGCTTGCCGGTTTCTCGCCCGAAATGGATGCCCTGTTGCAGGCAGAAACAAAGGCCATCTATGACCGGTTTTTAGGCATGGTGGCAGAAACGCGCGGGCTGACGCCGGAACGCGCGGACGAACTGGCGCAAGGCCGCGTCTGGACCGGCGGCTCGGCCCGCCAACTGGGCCTGGTAGACCAGTTTGGCGGCCTCGATGCAGCGCTGGAATGGGTCGCTGCCGAAGCGGGACTGGAAGAGGATGGCTGGGAACCGCGCTTCCTGTCCAGTCCGCAGAACCCGTTCGATGCGATGCTTGCAGGCTTGCTGGGCAATGCAGAGCAGGAACCGCAGGCTCTGGTCAGCATTTCCAGCCGCTTCGCGATGGACGAGCAGGCATTGGCCGTGCAGGCATTGCAGGGCTTCGACCGCCTGCTTTCCACGCCCGGCGCACAGGCACTATGCCTCACCTGCATGCCGCAAACCGCACCGCGTGCAGCTAACCCGGCCTGGTGGAGCACGATCGCGAGCCGCATGCTCGCCAATTGAGCGCCAAAACCGCATCAGAACGCTTGTCATTGCCCAATGAGCATGGCAAAGGCGCGCGCCTGCCGTGACAGCATCCGGCGGGCGCGTAGCTCAGTGGTAGAGCACACCCTTCACACGGGTGGGGTCGCAGGTTCAATCCCTGCCGCGCCCACCATTTCTTCTTCGCCTCAGACGCCGGCGCGGACCATCCGGGCCGCTTGGCTTTCCTCGCTTCCTGCCAGCAAAGCTGGCATCGCTGCGGGCGGCCTGTCGGCCTTGCGGGTCCGGGCGGACCGGATAGAGTTGACCCACATCAATGGGACAGGCATCCTTCTGGGCGCATCATGCTGCCCATCAAGGAGTACTGCATCATGTTCAAAACCAATGTCGGCACTATCGATCGTGCCATTCGCATCATCCTCGGCCTGTTCCTGCTGGCGCTGACCATGGTCGGGCCGGAAACGCCGTGGGGCTACATCGGCATCATTCCGCTGGCGACGGGCATATTGCGCACCTGCCCGCTCTATTCGCTGGTGGGGCTCAACACCTGCGCGAAATGATGGGAGTTCCCGATGCCCAAGGCGTCGGGAATACTGGACAAAACGGGGCTGCGAAGGGCATAGGCCGCGGCCATGCATGACCTTCGCACCATCCGTGAGAATCCCGCAGCCTTCGACGCCGCACTGGCTCTGCGCGGGCTGGAACCGCAATCCGCGCAACTTCTGACGCTGGACGAGGCGCGCCGCGCGCTGACCAGGCGCCTGCAGGAGATGCAGAGCCGCCGCAACGATGCCTCCAAGCAGATCGGCCAGGCCATGGGCCAGGGCGACACCGCCAAGGCCGAAGCGCTCAAGGTCGAAGTGGCCGAACTCAAGCAGTCCATGCCCGCGCTGGAGGAAGAGGAGCGTGAAAAGGCCAAAGCCCTCAACGATCTTCTGGCCGCCATTCCCAACCTGCCCGCCGAAGGTGTGCCCGAAGGCGCGGACGAGAACGACAATCTCGAAGTGAGCCGCTGGACGACGCCGCGCCAGTTCAACTACCAGCCCAGGGAACACGCCGATATGGGCCCGGCGCTGGGCATGGAGTTCGAGACGGCGGCGAACATGTCAGGCGCGCGTTTCACCTTCCTGCGCGGGCAGATGGCTCGGCTCAACCGCGCGCTCGGCCAGTTCATGCTCGACATGCAGACCACCAGGAACGGCTACACCGAATGCGCCCCGCCCCTGCTGGTGCGCGACGAGGCCATGTACGGAACGGGTCAGCTGCCGAAGTTTGCGGAGGATTTGTTCAATACCACTGACGGTCGCTGGCTCATCCCCACCGCCGAGGTTTCGCTGACCAATTCGGTGCGCGAACAGATCATCGACGATCTCTCCAAGCCCATCCGCCTCACCGCCCTCACCCCCTGTTTCCGCAGCGAGGCGGGCGCGGCGGGCAAGGATACGCGCGGCTTCATCCGCCAGCACCAGTTCGACAAGGTGGAACTGGTCAGCATCTGCCGCCCCGAAGATGCGCATGACGAGCATGTGCACATGGTCGAGAGTGCCGAAAGCATCCTGCACGCGCTGGAACTGCCGCACCGCAGGGTGCTGCTGTGCACCGGCGACATGGGCTTTGGCGCGAGGAAGACCTTCGATCTCGAAGTCTGGCTGCCGGGGCAGGATACCTATCGCGAGATCAGCTCTGTCAGCTGGTGCGGCGATTTCCAGGCTCGGCGCATGAATGCGCGCTATCGCCCCGAGGGCAGCGAGAAGAAAACCGATTTCGTCCACACGCTCAACGGCTCCGGCCTTGCCGTGGGCCGCACGCTGGTGGCCGTGCTGGAGAACTACCAGCAGGAGGATGGCTCGGTCCTCGTTCCCGAGGCGTTGGCACCCTATATGGGCGGGCTGGATAGACTGGTACCTGCGACGTGAAACCGTTCGTGGTGAGCCTGTCGAAGCACGAAATTGGGGGCTTGTGCCAATTCACGCTTCGACAAGCTCAGGGTGAGCGGTAAGGTCGGCTGATGCGCATCCTTCTGACTAACGACGACGGTATTCATGCTCCCGGACTGGAGCTGCTGGAAGCCATCGCCGCCCGGCTGTCGGATGATGTCTGGGTCTGCGCCCCGGCGGAGGAGCAATCGGGCGCGGGCCATTCCTTGACCTTGCACCAGCCTGTGAGGCTCAAGCGGCATGGAGAGCGGCGCTTTTCCGTTACCGGTACCCCAACGGATTCGGTCAACCTCGCGCTGCGCAAGCTGTTCGCCGACAAGAAGCCAGACCTCGTCATATCCGGCATCAATGCGGGCGAGAACCTGGCCGATGACATCACCTATTCGGGCACCATTTCCGCCGCCATGGAAGGTGCGCTGGCGGGTATTCCTGCCATCGCCCTCTCTCAGGCGATGCGCGAACGCGGCGCAAGCTATGCCGCAGCCGAGGCATGGGCGGAAAAGGTGCTGGGTCCGCTGGTGGAAGTACCGATGGCGAAGCGCACCCTCGTGAATGTCAATTTTCCCGATCGCACCGCAGATGCTGTTCGGGGCATCCGCGTCGTGCGACAGGGCTTCCACGACTATGATCGCGGCAGCCTGGTCGAAGGGACCGATCCGCGCGGTCGCAAATACTACTGGTTCGGGCTTGAGGAGATGGAGCACACGCTCGACCACGGCACGGATCTGGAGGCGGTGGCCGAAGGCTTTATCGCCGTAACGCCGCTACAACTCGACCTTACCAACCATTCGGCCATCGGTTCGCTGGCGGAAAGGTTTGCCGCCTGATGCCCGGCAACGTCGCGAAGTTTCGCACGGCCATCCAGTCGCGCAGGTTCCGCCCGCTGCGCCGCGCGGTGAGGGTGCCCGTCTGGGGCGACCTCGGCATTCGGCTCAGTCTTGCACTTTCGCTGATCATGATGGTGGTGTTCATCCACTACCTCGATCGCGACGGGCTGGTCGACAATCACGATGGCCATGTCAGCTTCATGGACGTGGTTTATTTCACCATGATCTCCATCACCACCACCGGCTTTGGCGATATCGCCCCGATCAGCGACCGCGCGCGGCTGGTCGAGGCCGTGATCGTCACGCCTGTCCGTTTTGCCGTGCTCTTCATATTTGTCGGCACAGCCTATAACTTCATCATCAAGAGAAGCTGGGAGAAGTTCCGCATGGCCCGTATCCAGAACCAGCTGTCAGACCACCTTGTGGTGCTGGGTTTCGGCGTTTCCGGCTCCGAAGCCGTTCACGAAATGATCGAGCGAGGGACCGATCCGAGCACGATCGTGGTCATGGACCCGAGCGAGGAACGGTTGAAATACGCCGAGGAGCTGGGCTGCAACGTCATCTGCGCCGATGCTTCGCGCGATGAGAGCCTGATGGCCGTACGCATTGCCGAGGCGAAGACCGTGCTGGTTTCTGCCGGGCGCGACGATGCCAGCATCCTTATCGTCCTCACCGTGCGCCATCTGGCACCTGACGTACCGATCAGCGTGGTCGTGCGGGCGGAAGACAATGAAGTGCTGGCGCACCAGGCGGGGGCCAACAATGTCATCAACCCAGTTCGCTTTACCGGCCTCTTGCTGGCGGGCAGCGCGCAAGGCGCGCATATCTCGGACTATCTGGCCGATCTCGCCTCCGTCTCCGGGCGCGTGCAGCTGATCGAGCGGCCCGTGCTGCCCAAGGAGGTGGGCCGATCGCTCAACGATCTCGCCACTGGCGGCAGGGGCCTGCGCATCTATCGCAATGGCGGCGCCCACGGCTTCTGGGAGAACGAGGCCGGCGCCCTTCAGGAAGGCGATCTCATTGTCGAGATTCGCCCTACAGAAGCTTCGGAAAACGGCGCTTAGCCGAGCGCCACGAACACTCCGCCCATCGCCGCCATGCCAACCACGAAGTGTCCTGCATCGATCAGGAACAGCTTCATGGATTTGCGCTGGTAGAGGTAGTTTATCCCGACGGCCGGCGCCATGATGAAAGCGCCAAAGCCCAGCGCGAACATCATCACCACATGCGGCTCTGCCGAAGTACGCGCGATCAAATGCCCCAGCATCCACGCGACGATCAGTTCCAGCAGGAAGCACACGCCGAAGATCATCGGCATGTTGGCGCCTCCCATCTTTTCTTCGGTCAGCCCTGCTTCACGTTGCCAGGCCTTGCCGAACAGAAAGCTGTACCAGACGGCTCCCGTTGCAAAGAAAGCCACTGCGCCAAGGCCGACGGCCAGCCAGTTCACCGGTCCCATTTGTATACCTCCCGATCCTCAAGTCCCGCGCTTCCTCTAGCGCAAAGCTGCCGCCGCGTGTAGGGGCGCGGCAATCATGGCAAGCAGCACTTCTATCCCGGACCAGAAACGCATTGGCATGGTCAGCCTCGGCTGCCCCAAGGCGCTGGTCGATTCCGAACGTATCCTCACCAGGCTGCGCGCGGACGGCTATGCCATGTCGCCCGATTACGAAGGCGCGGACGTGGTGCTGGTCAACACTTGCGGCTTCCTCGATTCCGCCAAGGAGGAAAGCCTCGAAGCCATCGGCGAGGCGATTGCCGAGAACGGCCGCGTGATCGTGACCGGCTGCATGGGCGATGAGGCGGAGCTGATCCGCGCCCGCTTCCCGCAGGTGCTCGCCATCACCGGCGCGCACCAGTACGAAGACGTGGTCGAGGCCGTTCACGAGGCAGCGCCGCCAAGCCAGGGGCCCTTTGTCGACCTGATCCCTGACACGGACGTCAAACTGACTCCGCGGCACTACAGCTACCTCAAGATTAGCGAAGGTTGTAACCACTCCTGCGCCTTCTGCATCATTCCCGATCTGCGCGGAAAGCTGGTGAGCCGGCGCGTCGATGCCGTGCTGCGCGAGGCGGAGAAGCTGGTCGCCGTGGGCACCAAGGAACTGCTGGTCATCAGCCAGGATACCAGCGCCTACGGCGTAGACACGCGGCACGAGGAACGCATGTGGAAGGGTCACCCCGTCCGCGCCCATATGACCGACCTCGCCCGCGAACTTGGCCAGCTGAAGACACCTGCAGGCGAGCAACCGTGGGTGCGTCTGCACTATGTCTATCCCTACCCGCATGTCGATGCAGTGATCCCGCTGATGGCGGAAGGTTTGATCACGCCCTACCTCGATATACCTTTCCAGCATGCCAGCCCTAGGGTGCTGAAGGCGATGAAACGTCCGGCGAACGAGGCCAAGGTGCTCGAACGTCTCAAGAGCTGGCGCGAAATCTGCCCCGATATCGCCATCCGCTCCAGCTTCGTGGTCGGATTCCCGGGGGAGACGGAGGAGGACTTCCGGTACCTGCTCGAATGGCTCGAAGAGGCGCAGCTAGACCGCGTGGGCGCCTTCCGCTTCGAGCCGGTCGAAGGTGCGCAGGCCAACGCCCTGCCCGACCATGTGCCGGAGGAAGTGAAGGAAGAACGTTACGCCCGCGTCATGGAAGTGACCGAGCGCATCAGTGCAGCCAAGCTCGCCGCCAAGGTCGGTCGCACCATCCCAGTCATCATCGACGAGGTGGGCGAAGCTGATGAGGACGGCGATATCGGTGCCACAGGCCGCAGCCAGGCAGACGCACCCGAAATCGACGGCGCAGTTTTCCTGCGCAACGTACCGGAAACGCTCCAGCCGGGCAACTTCGCGGACGTCGAGGTCGAGGACGCCGACGCGCATGACCTCTTTGGCGTGATCGTGTAATTCCCCTTCGGGACGATCCCGGGGAACGCGGAATCAATACAATTAATTACAATTTGTCACGGTCACGCGCCTGTTATCGACTTGGCAAAACGCCTTCTCCGCTGCAAAGTTGTTGCCAAACAAATGGGCGGGACTCACCGGTCCCGGAAAAGGGGATAAATCACATGCGCAAGCCATCATGCCTGCTAAAATCTGTTTTGCTGCTTTCCACCGGTCTTGCACTGGGCATGGGAACTGCCGCTCAGGCGCAGTCGCTCTGGTCCGATGCTTCCACCTGGCCCGATGGCAAGGTACCGGGCGAAGGCGATGCCGTGACCATCGGCAACGATATGGATGTCGTGCTTGATGTCGATGCGCCGGGCCTGCGCAGCCTCACCATCCAGGGCAAACTGAGCTTCTCCGACAAGCGCGATATCAGCCTCGAAAGCGAGTGGATCTACGTTCCCGGCGGAGAGCTGACAATCGGTACAAGGGCCAATCCCTATCAGCATAATGCGTCGATCACACTGACCGACAACGTGCCGGGTGAAGACATCAACACGATGGGTGATCGTGGCATCATATTGATGCGCGGCACTCTCAACCTGCATGGCAATCGCGACCATACGTGGAGCAAGCTGTCACAGACGGCAGAAGCCGGGTCGACAAGAATTCAGTTGCTTGATGCCCACGGCTGGAACGTGGGTGACGAGATTGTCCTCGCTTCGACCGACTTCAATCCGCGCCAGGCCGAACGGCGCACGATCACCGCGATCGACGGCAACACGATCAGTTTCGCCGAGCCGCTCGAATACATGCATTTCGGCGAGGTCACCTTCGGTGTCGACCAACGCGGCGAAGTCGGCAACCTCACGCGCAACATCAAGGTCCATGCATCGGAAGATTCCGAAGAAACCTGGATCGGCGGCCACATCATGGCGATGTCGGGCTCGAAATTATATGTCGACAGTGTGGAGCTGAGCCGGATGGGACAGCACCTGACACTCGCACGGTACCCGGTCCATTTTCACGTGCTGGGCGAAGGCACGGGCATGTATGTTCGCAATGCGGCGATTCATGACACGTTCAATCGCTGCGTGACGGTGCATGGCACCGACAATCTCAATATCGAGAACAACGTCACCTACAACACCGTCGGTCACTGCTTCTTCATGGAAGATGGCATCGAGAAGGGGAACCGCTTCGTCGCCAATCTGGGTATCCAGACCAAGTGCCACCCGACCCTGCCTTGCTTGCCCACCAACCTCGGCATTCCGTCGGAACGCACGCAGGGCGGCCAGCAGTCCGAGCACATCCTTATCCCATCGGACAATACGGCAGCGACCTTCTGGATCACCAATCCGGCGAACCATTACATCGACAACGTTGCCGCGGGTTCAGACTCGACCGGCTTCTGGATGTCCTTGCCGGAGCATCCGACGGGAGCGTTTGAAGGCACGGAAGTGAGCCTGGCCACCTGGCCTCGCCGGACGCCAATGGGCATTTTCAGGGGCAATGTCGCGCACTCGAACTATGACGGCTTCATGCTCGACCGCAATGCCGGTGCCGATGGCACATTTGGCGTGACAGGCACTGTGTATATTCCGCGCGAAGACCCTTCGGATCCGAACAGCACGCCGATCATGAACCTCTATACCGATCTGACGGCTTACAAGAATCGCAATGGCGGCCTGTGGATGCGGGGCGAGGAAACGGTTTTCCGCAATTTGAAATTCGCTGACAACGCGATCGGCTATACCTTTGCGAGCGGCCTGGGCGGCGGCGCCACCTTTACGTCGCGTGTGGAGGATTCGCTGTTCGTTGGTGAGAGCGGCAATATCGGTACTCCGACCACCGAAACCGAACTTGCCTATGGCCGCAGCCTGCCGAAGCCTCAGGTCGCGGATTTCCCGATCAGGGGCTACGAATATTACGATGCGACGCACAAGCTCGCGAACAGCACCTTCATCAACTTCGAGGACAATGACACGCGCAAGACGGGTGCAATTTCCTACCTGCTGTTCACCAGTTTCGGGATGAGCGTCGAAAATTCGGTTGAGGGCCTGACCTTCCTCGACGCCAAGCCGGTCTATTTCCCTGAGCGCAGGCAGGAATGGGCGAGCGATTTCGGAACCAGCGCCGCCTTCCTGACTGCGGCGATCCATGACATCGACGGCTCGACCAGCGGTGTTCCGGATTCCTACATCGTCATCGACAACGGCATCGCCAATGACGATGAAGCCTGTGAAGCCCGTCCCGCCTGGGGTGCAGCCGTTTGCACCGGCGATTATGGTCGCCTTAGCCTGGGCGGCGGTTTCGCCTTTGGTGGCGGCGCTGTCGAGGAACCGGTCAAGATCAGCCGGAACGGCAACGAATTTGATTACCGCGGGCAAACCACCATCCGCAGCGGTGCCGAGATCACGGTCGACACCGCCAGGGAGAGCCTGCCCCTGAGGCTGACGGCCATGGACGACGGCTCCTGGGTCCTGCTGCAATTGCGCGGATTCACAACAGCCGATGCTGGCGTGGCGCAAGACAGCATGGCAGCGCTGCGCGAAGCCAGCGAGACGTCCTATTACAAGGATGGCGAGACGCTGTGGGTGAAGCTCTTTCCAGACAACCGCCCGATCGCCGATGGCCCTCCGTTCGGCGTCCCGCCCACGCTGACCGCCAGCAGGGAAGGCCTGGGAGGCTGACCAGGTGACAGACCCCCGGCGCGCGCACCGCGCCGGGGTGGTCACCCACCCGAGAGCCTGGTCGTAAAGCCCTCCTCCCCCGTCACTACGCAATTTACCTTCTCCTGCAATCAAGTTTTGTCGCCGGTAACTCGGCCCGATCCAGCTCTCCAGCGAGGGTTTCGTTAACTTGTTAGCGCTACCTATGCGGAACGGGTCGGAGAAGCTAAATGCAAGCAGCCAAAGAGCGGCATGCTGGAGAAAACGGCAATGCACGAGGTCGACGCGGTCATTTGACCGTGGAGGCGGTTGTGCTTGTGGCCGCGCTTCTGACCTGGATTGCCTCCTACAACCGCGAAGCCCTGACCCAGCTGGAGCAGGCATACGGTCCACAAGACGACGGTCCTGTATTCGCAAACTACAGTTTCGACGACCGAACCGAAGGTGGCACCTCTTCTGTTACACTGGACGAGAAGCGGCCCCTCTCTTGGACCTGCAACATCGAGAAGACCTACGAATATGGATATTGCGGATTTGGCGTCATATTCGACCAGTTCCATACTGGTCAGGGAATTGACCTGAGCCGCTACGACAGTGTCAGCTTCACCTTGCGCTACGAAGGTTCGAGCCAATCTCTCCGGCTCGCGATGAAGGACCTGAATCCGCGATATGCGGAACTCGGTGCGCCCAGTAGCACCAAGGAAAACCAGACAAGCATTCCGATTGATCCCGGCGAACAAACGGTCAGTATCGGCTTCGACGAATTCTTTGTCGCTGAATGGTGGCGGCAAGCCGCACCGCGCCCATCAGCAGAGCTGGCACGACCGCGTTTCGACAATATCATTTCAATAGAGCTACTTACTGCACCAGATTCGGAAGCCGGCCGGCAGACGGTGACGATCGATCGGATCACCTTCCACGGCCAGGCATTGAGCGCCGAAACCTGGTACGGTGGGGTTGCCCTGGCGTGGTTGTTGCTGATCGGCAGCATCCTGGTGCAGCGTCGACGCGAGGTCGGAAAGTGGCGGCAACGGTTTGTCGAGTCGATGGAGACAACGATCGACACGATACCGCACATGGTCTGGTCGCTGGATAGCAACGGCAAGGCTTCCTTCAACAGGCGCTGGGAAGATTTTACGGGTGTACCCCTGGGACATTGCGGGTGGCGTAACCTGAGGCAACTGGTCCATCGTGAAGACGCACTGGCGGCGATCAGGTTGTGGAAGGACGGCCTTCGCTGCAGATCGGGGTTCAATATCCAGCTTCGCCTGCTTCACCATACAGGAGCATACCGTTGGGTACTGACCCATGCAGTGCCCTCATTTGACAAGTATGGCGCGCTCAACGGCTGGTATGGCACCTGTACGGACGTGCACGACCGGGTGATTGCAGAACAGGCTCTTCGTTCGAGCATATCAAAGGAGCGCAGGCGTTCGCAGCAATTGAAATGGTCGAGCGAACATGACTCGCTCACCCGCCTACCCAACCGCCGAGCATTCGATGCACGCCTCGAGCATGCCCTCATGGAAGCACAAGCGGACGCATCCCATGTCGGCCTCCTCCTCGTCGACATCGATTACTTCAAGCACACCAATGATACGCTGGGACATGATGCCGGTGACGAACTGCTCAAGGCGCTTTCATCGCGTTTGAAGAGATCGGTGCGCCGACAGGATTTCGTGGCCCGCATCGGCGGCGACGAATTCGCGATCGTCCTGCCGGACCTGCTTTCGGAGGCAGACCTGGCCAAAGTCGGTCAGGAGGTCACAGCAGCGATCCAGCAGTCTCTCAACATCGGCGGCCATGTCGTGCGGCCGAGCGCGAGCATCGGAGGGACGATGTGCCCGAAGGAGGCTTCTGAAGCGAGCGACTTCCTCAAAAGGGCCGATGCCGCGCTCTATGCCCTCAAGCGCTCTGGCCGTGGTGGTTTCCGCCTGTTCGAAGACTACATGCTTGAGGACGTGAAGAATGCAGCCTTCCAGCTGGCGCGCGCGCGCGAGGCAATAGAAGACTGCAGCATCGTTGCCGTCTACCAACCCAAGATTTCCGTTGAGGAAGGCACCGTAACGGGTTTCGAGGCGCTGCTGCGGCTCAGGTCAGAAGATGGCGGGCTTGAACTTCCCGACATGCTGGCAGAGGCCTTCAACGATTATGAACTCGCAGCGAAGATCGGCGAGGCGATGCACGACAGGGTTGCGCGCGACATTCGGGGCTGGATCGATTCCGGCATCAAATTCGGCCGCGTTTCGATCAACGCCGCCCCGGCCGAATTCCTGCGCAACGACTACGCCGAACGGCTGCTCCAGGTTCTCGATCGCCATGACGTGCCAACAGGCTGCATCGAGGTGGAAGTAACCGAACATGCCTTTGTCGAACTGGGCTGGGAGTATGTCGCCCGCGCACTGGACCAGCTCGATCTGGCAGGCGTAGCCATTTCGCTCGACGATTTCGGAACCGGGCATTCATCCCTGTCGCATATACGGGATTTTCCGGTCGATATGATCAAGATTGACCTGTCCTACACCAGGCAAATCACTGATGACGATGCGATTGCCGCATTGGTTACAGGGCTGGTCCACCTCGCCTGCAGCCTGGGCCTGGAGGTTGTCGCCGAGGGCGTGGAGACGCAAGAGCAACTCGAACTCCTGCGCAAGATGGGTTGCCACTTCGCCCAGGGGCATTTGCTTGGCTACCCCATGGAAAGCACAATTGTTGAGATGTACCTTGCGGACAGGACGATCGAAAACCACAACCCCACCGCTACCTCTCGCGCGGCCTAAGGCACGGTTACAGTTGGTCTACCCTTGTGCTTGATTGCAGTTTAAGCTGCTAGCATGCCACACCATACCGAGTGCTTCACCATCTCAACCAACGGCAAGGCGCTCCACGAATTCACGCACGAGGTAGAGCGCTGGCTCGCATCCACCGGGATCACGACCGGCCTCGTCACGCTCTTTTGCTGCCACACATCGGCAAGTCTTCTCATCAACGAGAATGCCGCGCCTGCTGTCCAGCGGGATATCTTGCGCTGGCTGGAACGGATCGCGCCGGAGCATGAAGACTACGAGCATGATGACGAAGGACCGGACGATATGCCCGCCCATTTGCGCAGTGCGCTGACCGGTGCCTCGCTGCAAGTTCCTGTCGTCAATGGCCGCATGGCGCTCGGCACCTGGCAGGGTATCTACCTGGCCGAACATCGCAGCCATCCGCATCGCCGCAGCGTGGTAGCACATGCCTTCGGAGACTGAGCTCGCGATACTCGCCCTCGAAGCGGACTTGCGAAGATTGCACAAGGAAGGTATGTGAACGTTCACAATTCTTCACCGGAGGTTTGTGATAACTTATCAGACTTATGTTTCCATCTGCCTTATGGTAGCGCTATCATGAAGAATGCAGGATTACGATCCGGTACGGAAGAAACATTGAATATCTGCAGCACTCTATTGCAGCGCAACATAGACGAGGCGTAGTATGGCCCACAACATGATCACGCACGGGAAACTTGCATGACGGCGAAGGCCCAAACCCTCCTCCTTTTCGGGGCTACCGGTGACCTGTCCCGCCGCATGCTTCTTCCCAGCCTTTGCGCGCTGCATGCCGAGCATCTGGTGTCGGAGGATCTGCGCATTGTCGGCACCGCACGATCCGAGCTGAGTGATTCAGAATTCCGCAATTTCGCGCGCGAGGCAGTGGAGAAGTTTCTTCCTGCCGAACGGCGCGGCAGCATGGCGGATTTCCTTAACCGCCTGCATTACCAGCAGCTCGATGTCACAACGCCCGAAGGCTACAAGGAACTGGCAGTAAAGGCAGGACCGGGAGAGGATCTGGCGATCTTCCTGTCGACCGCGCCCGGCCTGTTCAAACCGACGATCGAGGGGCTGGCGGGTGCCGGCCTTGCGGGAGAAGGCGCGCGGATCAGCCTGGAAAAGCCGCTCGGCACCGATCTCGCATCGAGCCGCGAGATCAACGATGCCGTCGCCAGTGCATTCCCGGAGGAGCGGATTTTCCGCATCGACCACTATCTGGGCAAGGAGACGGTTCAGAACCTTCTCGCCCTGCGCTTTGCGAACCTGATGTTCGAGCCATTGTGGCGATCGCAATATATCGACCATGTGCAGATCACTGTCGCCGAGACGGTGGGGCTGGAAAGCCGCGTCGATTTCTATGACGATGCCGGCGCACTGCGCGACATGGTGCAGAACCATATGCTCCAGCTTCTGGCTCTAGTTGCGATGGAACCGCCGACCAGCTTCACCGCCAATGCCGTGCGGGACGAGAAGGTGAAGGTCCTGCGCGCGCTGCGACCGGTGGAAGCCAATGAGGTGGTGACCGGCCAGTATCGCGGCGGCGCATCGAGCGGCGCGATCGTTCCCGGCTATGACGAGGAACTGGGCCGGGACAGCGATACCGAGACTTTCGTTGCATTGAAGGCGCATGTCGACAACTGGCGCTGGCGCGGAGTGCCCTTCTATCTGCGGACGGGCAAGCGCCTGCATGAGCGCGTGACAGAGATCATCGTGCAGTTCAAATGCGTGCCGCACTCGATCTTCCCCAGCGCCAAGATGAAAGCCAACAAGCTGGTGATCGGCATCCAGCCGCAGGAAAATATCCAGCTCAACCTGATGACCAAGGTTCCCGGCATCGACCAGGAGGGCATGGTGCTGCGCTCGGTCCCGCTGGACATCGCCATGCCGGATGCCTTTTCCGACAAGCACAAGCGGATCGCTTACGAGCGCCTGTTGCTGGACCTGATTGAAGGTGACCAGACGCTGTTCGTGCGGCGCGACGAGGTCGAGGCACAGTGGAACTGGATCGACAGCATCCGCGCCACTTGGGCGGCAGAGGGCGTCACACCGAAAACCTATTCTGCCGGTTCCTGGGGGCCCAGCGCCGCCATCGCGCTTGCCGAACGCGACGGGGTGAGCTGGCATGAGTAAGCTCCACCCCGCAATCGAACGCGTCACCGACCGGATCATCGAGCGGTCAAAGAATGCCCGCGCTGCCTATCTGTCGCTGATGGAGGAAGAAGGCGACAGGCACCGCGACCGCAATCGCTCGTTGCCCTGCTCCAACCTCGCCCATGGCTTTGCCGCTGCAGGAGAGGATGCAGGCTCCATCGCCAACCGGGCAGGGCCCAACATCGGCATCATAAGCGCCTATAATGATACGATCAGCGCGCATCAGCCTTATGGCGCATATCCGCCGCGGCTGAAGACCTATGCCCGCGAAGTCGGTGCCACGGCGCAGGTCGCCGGGTCCACGCCCGCCATGTGCGACGGGGTGACGCAAGGCGCGGAAGGCATGGAGATGTCGCTGTTCAGCCGCGATGTCATTGCGCTCTCCACCACGGTTGGCCTCTCTCACCTGATGTATGATGCGGTGGCGCTGCTGGGCATTTGCGACAAGATCGTTCCCGGCCTCTTGATGGGCAGCCTGCGCTTCGGCTGGCTCCCTGCCATGTTCGTGCCGTCCGGCCCCATGCCCAGCGGCATTCCCAACAAGGAAAAGCAGCGCGTCCGCCAGCTTTATGCAGAAGGCAAGGTGGGCCGCGCGGAATTGCTCGAGAGCGAGAGCAAGAGCTACCATTCGCCCGGTACCTGCACATTCTACGGCACCGCCAACTCCAACCAGATGATGATGGAGTTGATGGGCCTGCACATGCCTGGTGCGGCCTTCGTGAATCCGGGCACAAAGCTGCGGCAGGAGCTGGACCGTGCCGCGATCCACCGCCTTTCCGCCATCACGCGCGACGGAAATGACTATCGTCCGCTCGCCCGTTGCGTGGATGAAAAGGCGGTGGTCAACGCTGCCGTGGGCCTGCTGGCAACGGGCGGCTCTACCAATCATGCCATCCATATTCCGGCATTTGCCCGCTCCGCCGGGATCGCCATCGACTGGACCGATCTGGCTGAACTGAGTCATGCAGTGCCGCTGCTGGCGCATGTCTATCCCAACGGCTCGGGCGACGTGAACCACTTCCACCACGCCGGCGGTATCGGTTTCGTCATCCGCGAATTGCTTTCCGCAGGCCTCGCCCATGCGGACGTGTTGACTGTCTCCGGAGAAAAGGGACTCAACGATTATGCGCGCGAGCCGTGGCTCAATGAAGACAAGCTCGACTGGCGCGATGTGGGCGATGCGACCGACCCCGATATGCTCCGCCCGGTGAGCAATCCCTTCCAGCCCGATGGCGGCATGAAGTTGGTGGAAGGCAATCTTGGCCGTGCCTGCTTCAAGACCAGCGCCGTCACCCCCGATCGCTACACCGTGGAGGCACCCTGCCGCGTCTTTTCCGACCAGGAGGAGGTCAAGGCCGCCTTCAGGGCCGGCGAGCTCGACCGCGACGTGATCGTTGTCGTCCGCTTCCAGGGGCCGCGCGCCAATGGCATGCCCGAACTGCATGCTCTCACCCCGCCCCTCGGCGTGTTGCAGGACAAGGGCTACAAAGTGGCGCTGGTCACTGATGGGCGCATGTCGGGTGCATCGGGCAAGGTTCCCGCTGCAATTCATTGTTCCCCCGAAGCGCTGGGCGGCGGACCGCTGTCGCTGTTGCAGGATGGCGATGTGGTGAAGCTCTGCGCGGCCGATGGCACTCTGTCCACCACAGCCGACCTTTCCACCCGAACACCAGTGGAGGCACCGCCCGCACACGTTGGCACGGGCCGCGAGCTCTTCGCCATGTTCCGCGCCGGTGCGGATGAAGCCGAAAAGGGAGGCAGCGCCATGCTCGCCGCGGCGGGGCTGTGATGGACATCGTCGCAGTCGACATAGGCGGCACACATGCCCGTTTCTGCATCGCCACCGTAGGCGACGATGGCAGCATCGCGCTGTCAGATGAAATGACGCAAAAGACCTCTGATCACGCCAGCCTGAAGACGGCGTGGGAGGCCTTTGAGGTTGCGCACGGCAATGCTCTGCCGCGCCGCGCGGCCATCGCCATTGCCGCACCTGTCACGGGCGAGACCGTGCGCATGACCAACAACAGCTGGGTGCTTCACACCGGCGCGCTGGACGAGCAATTGGGCCTCGACGCGGTCAGCGTGATGAACGATTTTGCCGCCGTGGCCCATGCCGTGGCCAATGCGCCGGAAGAGGAATTGATCCACGTTACCGGGCCCAAGGGTCCACTGCCATCCAGGGGCATGATCAGCGTGGTCGGACCCGGCACCGGACTGGGTGTCGGCCAGTTCCTGCGCGTCGATGGTACATACCACGTCCAGGCAACCGAAGGCGGACATATGGACTTTGCCCCGGTCGACGACCTGGACGACATGTTGTGGCGCAAGCTGCGCAAACTGCATCTGCGCGTGTCCACCGAACGGATCAACTCCGGCCCCGGCATCGTGACCATCTACCAGGCTCTGGCCGAACTCGAAAAGCGCCCGGCAACGCTGGATGGGGATCGCGAAATCTGGACTGCCGCACTCGACGGATCGGACAGCCTGGCTGTCGCCGCAATGGACCGTTTCTGCATGAATCTGGGCAGCGTGGCCGGCGATTTCGCGCTTGCTCATGGCGCATGTGGCCTCGTGCTTGCTGGCGGGCTGGGATATCGCCTGCGGGACATTCTGCCAACATCGGGATTTGGCGAACGTTTCCGCTTCAAAGGCCGTTATGAAAGCCTGATGGCCTCCATTCCGGTCAAACTGATCACCCATCCGCAACCCGGCCTGTACGGTGCAGCCGCAGCCTTTGTCAGGGAACATGGCAAATGAACCATATTGAGCAAATCATGCGCACCGCACCGGTCATCCCCGTGCTCGTGATCGATGACGAGCACGAGGCACGCGCAATCGCCGAAGCGCTGGTCGAAGGCGGGCTCAGGGTCCTCGAAGTCACCTTGCGGACCAAGTCTGCGCTGGAAGTGATCAAGCGCATGAACCTGGTCAAGGGCGCAATCGTCGGCGCGGGTACGGTCACCAACAGGGCTCAGCTTGATGCTGCCCTGGCTGCGGGGGCCGAGTTCATCGTTTCGCCAGGCCTGACAGAGGGCCTGGGTCATGCCGCCATCAAGTCGGGAACGCCGTTCCTTCCCGGCGTCGCCACGGCAGGCGACATCATGCGCGGCATGGACATGGGCCTGGAACACTTCAAGTTCTTCCCTGCCATGGCCGCAGGCGGCATACCCGCGCTCAAGGCGCTCGCCGCGCCATTCTACCAGTGCAAGTTCTGCCCCACCGGCGGGATCACTGCCGAAACCGCACCCGATTGGCTGGCTCTTCCCAGCGTCCTGTGCGTGGGCGGAAGCTGGGTCGTACCCAAAGGGGCCGATCCCGCGGAAATACACATGCTGGCCAGGGAAGCCGTGAGAATGGCGCAATGAGGTCTGTTGCAGACCTCGTCCAGCGCCTGCAGGAAATTCACCTGCGAACGGCGGAAACGCCGCTTTTCAACCCCGTCTTCCAACTCTCGCTCGACCTCTCCCGCCTGCTCGAAAGCGGCGAGCTGTCGCTGGGTCAATGTGCCGCCATGGTCGCGGAGCTGGAATGCTCCGCCCTCGCGCAGCGCGCCGACCGCTTGCGGCATATGGTGGCACCCGTGGGCGAGGCGCAGAATATCGGTGCATTGTTCGACATATGCACTGAAAGCGATTTCGAGGAATTTGCTGCCCACTGGCAAAGCCCACAACTCCACGCCGTTTTCACCGCACATCCGACCTTCCTGATGACGCCCGCGCAAACCGATGCCGTGGCGCAAGCGGCATCGTCCGAGGAAAGCGTCGATCCTGCCTGCGTGATCGGCACGAAGCCTACAATCACCCTCGCCTATGAGCATGAACGGGCCATGCGCGCCATTGCCCATGCGCAGGACGCCCGCGACACGATCAACGCCACGCTGCTGTCCCAGGCGCGCGGCAAGTGGCCCGACAAATGGCTCGAGCTTGCCCCCCTGCCCTTCCGCTTCGCCAGTTGGGTGGGATACGACATGGACGGGCGCACAGATATCAGCTGGTCCAATTCGATCGGCTTCCGCCTGGCCGAAAAGGCAGAACGCCTCGCGCTCTACTGTGCGTCGCTCGAAAAGATCGATCCAAAGCACCGCCTGCTGGGCGAACTCCAACCCGCAACCGCCTATGCCAAGGAAAGAGCGGAGGATTTCGCCGCCGACCTGTCAGATCCGGCCGCGCTGTCCGTCGCTGCCAACCGCCTGACCGCCACCGACCCGCGCAAGCTGCTCACCCTCCAACCCTGCATCGACAGGCTGGAGGCAGAGGCACGCGAATGCGACGCGGAAAAGGCCCTGGAGTTGAAGGTGCTGGCAGCATCCATGCGCGCCGACGGCCTCGGCATGGGGTGGATCCATTTCCGCGTGAACGCGAAACAGCTCAACAATGCGATCCGCCGCAAGCTCGATCCAAGCGGCACCATCGACCTTTCGAGCAAAGGCGCCATTGTCCATATCCGCCGGGCGATCGAGGATGTGGAGGCGCATCGCAGCAATTTCGCCGCGCTGGCGATCGAAAGCAGCACCGCGATACGGCAGTTCCTGGCAATGGCGCAAATCCTTGCCCATGTGGATGCCGACGCGCCGATCCGTATGCTGATTGCCGAATGCGAGGACCCGGCCACCATCCTCGCCGCGCTTTATTTCGCCAAGCTGTTCGGGATCGAGGGCAAGGTGGACATCTCACCGCTGTTCGAAACTGAAAGCGCGCTGGAGCATGGCGGGCGCTTCGTCGATGCGCTGCTGGCGGAGGAAACCTACCGCGACTACGCCCGTTTGCGCGGCCGCGTAGCGATCCAGACGGGATTTTCCGATGCCGGGCGCTTTGTCGGCCAGATACCCGCCAGCCTCGCCATCGAACGTCTGCAGGGCCGCCTGGCACAGGCCATGGCCGAAAACGGCATGAGTGATGTCGCCGCGCTGATCTTCAACACCCATGGCGAAAGCATGGGCCGCGGCGCGCACCCTTCTTCGCTCGAGGATCGCCTGACATGGCCGCTTTCACCCTGGGCCAAGCGCCGCTTTGCCAGGGCAGGGATAACGCTGGAGCCGGAAGTCAGCTTCCAGGGCGGCGACGGCTATCTATGGTTCGAAACGCCCGAACTGGCGCTGGCAACGCTCACCCGCATCGCCTGCATCCGCCCTGCTGCGACCAACAAGGATGCGCCGACCGACCTGTTCTATCGCCGCACGGACCTGAGCCTCGACTTCTATCGCGCGATCCGCGATCACCAGCGAAGCCACCTAGAAAGCCGCACCTACAGCCGCGCGGTCACAGCATTTGGCCTTGGCCTGCTCAACCCCACGGGCAGCCGCGTCTCGCGCCGCCAGAGCGATATTTCCGCCGACCGAGAAATGAGCCTCAGGCAAATCCGTGCCATCCCGCACAATGCCGTGCTGCAACAGCTCGGCTATCCGGTGAACGTCATTGCCGGTGTCGGCCAGGCAGCTGAGGGCAATTACGAGGAAGTGGCCGCCCTGCTCACCGAGAGCGAGCGCGGCAGGCAGCTGATCCGCCTAGTGCGCGCTTCCAATGCCCTTGCCAGCGTGAAGACCGTCGCCGCTTTTGGCGAGCTGTTCAATTCCGCCTATTGGGCCAGCCGCCCCTATCGCGGCACCGAAGGGCATCTCTCCGCCGCCTGCGGCACACTGGCCGAATATCTGGTGAAGGATGACCGCGTTGGGGTCTTCCGGCGCCTCGCCAGCCGCCTGCGCGTGGATGCGCTCAAGCTCCATCGCCTGCTCGATTTGATCCCTGATGAGGACCCGGAGGAGGATCGCGAGGATCTGCGCAGGATGATCGGTGTACTGCAAGCGCTGCGGCTCGCCCTGTTCCAGCACATGTTCATCCGCGCCGTCAGCGTGCCGGTATTCAGCCGCGCCAATGACGTATCGCGCGACGACGTGCTGGAAATGGTCTTTACCCTGCGGGTGGACGATGCGCTGGCGCAGTTACGCCGCGCCTATCCCGCCAGCTTTACCAAGATCAGCGATTTCCAGCTGGACGAGCCGACCGATTATCCGGAGGGGCTGGACGAAGGCTATGGCCATATCCACCGCGACTTCATCAACCCGATCGAAGAAGCATATGGCCTGTCGCTGCGCATCTCCACCGCCATCGCCAATATCTTCGGCGCGCATGGGTGATGTGAGGGATTAACCGGTTTTTCGAGGTGGTTCGGGGCGAAATATCCAGAGTGGAGGCTCAGCCTTTCCCCATGCACCTTCGACTGTCACCAAGACACCAGCGAGGCTTGCATTCTTGCAGGCCGACAGCCGCTCGACCAGTTTTGCAACATCGCCACCACGCGGCTCTCCGCCTAATTGACGGAGCGCCCGCTCGACAATTCGAAGCAATATGGCCCGCGTAGCGACAGGGACGATGGTAATTGTGTCGCCGTCGCGTTTGGCAATCTTTTTCCAAGTCTCATTGGCGAATACGCCGAGTGCATCATCTGCATCTGCTAAGTTCGAGGCGGAACGCGAAATGGCCAGCGGGTCGAGCCATTCGGCCTGCGCAAGTGCTTTGCGAATACGCACTCGGTCAAAACTCTCGTCGCTATTCGATGGATCTTTGACGGTTTCGATTCCCGAGACTTCGACCACCCGAGCCAATTCAGAACGGCGGAAGCCAAGCAGGGGCCTCACTACATCGCAATCAAAACCCGGTAACCAACTCGCCTCGCGCACACCTGCAAGCCCCGCGACGCCACTGCCCCTGTTGAGCCGCATAAGCAGAGTTTCTGCCTGATCGTCTGCATGGTGGGCGGTCGCAATTACTTGGAGACCTCTTCGGTCGGCCCAGCCGCCTAGCGCCTCATACCGCGCCTTGCGCGCCTCCGCCTGCACGTTCCCCTCGCCAACCTCCACTGTCAGCACCTTGGACGGAATCCCGCGCGCCTCGCACGTGGCGACAACCAGCGCGCATTCGTCCTTCGCCTCTTGGCGCAAGCCATGATCGACCGTGGCGACTTCGAACTCACCCGGAATCGCCGCATGGGCGAGCAGCAGCATGGCCATGCTATCCGGCCCGCCCGATACGGCGAGACCGATCCTGCCGCCTTCGGGATTCAGCCGCTCGAGCGCCGCGCGGAACCGTTCGACCAGCTCCGACGGAACCGGATCACTCGCAGTCGACACGGCCCCGGTTGGCATCATACTGTTCCTGCAAGCGGCCCGTGGCGAGCGCAGGATAGGTTTCGCCGAATTCAGCCAGCGCAATGCAGGCGCGGCGGATATCCTCCAGCGCAATCATGCTTTCGGCCAGATAGAGCAGGCTGTCGGGCGCCCGCGCGCCATCCTTGTTGGACTGGTAATTCTCGAAGAAATGGGTGGCCGCACGGCGCGGCTCGCCCGCATCGAGGAAGGCCCGGCCCAGAAGATTGCGGCCATAGGTGGTGCGCCAGTGATCGGGATATTGCTCCACGAACAAGGATAGCTGCTGCTGCGCCTCGGGGTAGAATTTCGCATCCCACAGGCGGAAGCCATAAGTATATTCGTCATCGCCCTTGTCATCGCTGGCGGGTTTGGCGATCGCCTGGACGCCCTCGACGCGTTCGGGCGTGGGGCCAACGGCAACTGGCGTGACCACCTCGATATTGGGAGGTCCGGGTTCGGCCTCTTCCCCGGTAGAAACGGCAATTACGCCGGTCGGCTGTCCCGGATCACTGGCCACGGCCACGGTCTCAGGCTCCGGCTCTGACGCCAAAGTTGCCTGCTCCTCAACGGCCGCGATGCGCAATTCGAGCAACGAAAGGGCATTCTCGTTCACTTCCGTCGCAGCGGTAAGCCGGGCAAGCTGTGTTTCGATCGCATCAAGCCGCGTCAACACATCGGTCAGCGCGCTGGACGAGGGAACGCCCGCCTGGTTTGCCTGCGCCTGCGTTTCGCCAGGCGTAATCTCGGGCTCGAAGAAGCGTTCATCCCCGCCCGGGAAGACCGCGCGCTGCACCGCGCGCAATTGCGCCTCTATCCGTTCGAGCCTCTCATCGACCTGCGCCGCCGCCGGAACAGGGACCATGCTTGCCACCAGTCCGGCTGCCACCAGCGCGCTGCCGGACTTCAAGAGAATGGAAAACTTGCCTGCCATGGATATCCCTTCCTTCCCGCACAGTAACGGGGGCCATGCTGAAACCTTGCAGTGGAATAGACGATTAACGCGCCTGCGTGGACCCGCCCCGTCGCAAAAATCCACCGTGAAGACGGATTATTCTGAAGTTTCGCCGATTTCCTGTCCGCGCGCCAGCAGCGACGCGGCATCGACCGGCACATCGCGCATCGTCACATCATCCTCTGAAAGCCTTGCGATGGCCCGTCCGCCCACGGTTATCTCCAGCGCATCGGGCCTGCCTGTCCACAGCTGCGGACCATTGGCATCAGCCGGCACCGTAAAGCTTTCGCCCAGTGCCATCTCCTTTTCCATCAGCCTGCGACCTGCCGCATCGTAGAAGCGGACCCACACGGCATCGGCAGTGGCGGTGAATGTAACATCCCCGCTGGCAACTTCGGCCACGAGCTGCTCTTCAGCCTCCACCGCTGCCTGAGCGGGGCCATCTTCTTCCTGCACCTCCTCCACCAGTGATGGCAATTCGGCGCTCGGCGAAAACATCACGCGATAGACCATGAACAGACCCGCCAGCAGGATCACCACTGCAAGGATGGAAAACCAGACCAGTCGAGCCGAGGGGGCGCGGGCAGGATCGCCGGGCTCATAGGTACCGTACCTGCTGTTATCGACCGGGCCCAGTTGGTCGAGCTCCGCACGGACCTTGGCGGCAACATCGTTCTGATCCAGCCCCACTACCTTGGCGATGCTGCGGGCAAAGCCGATGGCATATGTCCGACCCGGCAATGCGGCAAAATTCCCTGCCTCGATGGTAGCGATATGGCGCTGCGAGATGCGGGTTGCCGCGGCCACATCCACAATGCTCAGGCCCCGCTCTTCACGGGCCAGCCGCAATTGCGGGCCGACACCCTGTGGAAGGAGGGAATCCTCAGGCATTTCAATCTGTTCTGTCATCGATGCTCCGGTCGGTTTTCCCGACGCAACCTTTCAGCTCCCGGTGCGCCATCAATGAAGCGCTGCGGCGACAAGTCAAGGAAGCAATGCCTTGTCCGTCCCTAATCGACTTCAATCCCGCGCTGCCGAGCCCAGTCCTGCAGCGTCTCGCGCAGGCTTTCCGGCGGATGCACCAGCCAGCCTTTCATTGCCGCGCCGATTTCCTTTGTATCCACCTTGCGCACGAGTTCCTTGATCGGACCGACAGCTGCAGGCGTGATGGAGAAGCGCCGCATCCCGATCCCCAGCAAGGCCAGCGCCTCCAGCCGGCGCCCGCCCATCTCGCCGCAAATGCCCAGCTTCACCGGCGACCCGGTGCAATTGTCCACCACCCGCTTGAGGAAGCGCATGATCGACGGACTGAGCCAGTCATAACGCTCCGCCAGCGCGGGGTTGGCGCGGTCGGCGGCGAAAAGAAACTGCGTCAGATCGTTGGTGCCGATGGAGATGAAGGAAACCTTGGGCAGCAACTGGTCGAGCACTTCGGCCAGCGACGGCACTTCCAGCATGACGCCGTAATTGATGGCGCAAGGCAGCTTGTGCTTGCATTTCTTGAGATAGGCCAACTGGCCATCGAACACTTCCTTTGCCGCGTCGAATTCCCACACTTCGGAAACCATGGGGAACATGACATTGAGCTCTCGGCCTGCCGCGCCTTCCAGCAAGGCACGTGCCTGCATCTTGAGCAGGCCGTCACGTTCGAGTGACAGGCGCAGAGCGCGCCAGCCCATGGCCGGGTTCTCGTCTTCGGCGCTGGTTTCGCTGGAAAGGTAAGGCAGGCTCTTGTCACCGCCCACATCGACGGTGCGGAAGATTACTTTCCTGTCTCCGGCCGCTTCAAGCACATCGCGATAGAGCCGCGTCTGCTTGTCGCGCTGGGGAAGCGTGGCCGAAACCAGGAACTGGAATTCGGTGCGATAAAGGCCGATGCCGTCCGCGCCGGTGACGCTGAGCATGGAAACATCGTCACGCAGGCCCGCATTCATCATCACTTCAATGCGTTCGCCATCGCGCGTGAAAGGCTCGACATCGCGCAGGGCAGCATAGGCGGCCTCGCGCTTCTTCATGCGCGCGAAGCGCGTTTCAAAGGCGCTGATCACGCCCTGCCCGGGACGGATGGTGACCTTGGCGGCATCGCCATCCAGCAGCACCGTGTCGCCTTCGCGCACCAGCCCGCGCAAATTGCGCACGCGGCCGATCACCGGCACGCCCATGGCACGCGCCACGATCACCACATGCGCCGTGGCGGAGCCTTCCTCCAGCACCACGCCTTTCAGGCGGCGTTTGTCATATTCGAGCAGTTCGGCCGGTCCGAGGTTCTTGGCGATAAGGATGGAATCGCCGTGAAGGCCCATCGTCGCCGCCGTGCCCAGCTGGCCCGAAACGATGCGGATCAAGCGGTTGGCCAAGTCCTCCAGATCGTGCATCCGCTCCTGCAGCAAAGGGTCGGAAATCTCGCGCATGCGCTGGCGGGTACGCTGCTGGACGCGCTCGATGGCGGCTTCTGCGGTAAGGCCGCTGTCGATCGCCTCGTTGATCCGGCGCGACCAGCCTTCGTCATAGGCGAACATCTTGTAGGTCTCGAGCACCTGCTCATGCTCTCCGCCCACGCCGAATTCGGCCTGTCCGGTCATCTTGTCGATCTGCTCGCGCATCTTGTCGAAAGCGAGATAGACGCGCTGGCGTTCAGCCTCGATGTCTTCCGCCACCGTCTGCTCGATAGTGATGCGCGGCTGGTGGAACACGGCCTTGCCGTAGCCCAGCCCCTTGACCAGATGCATGCCTTCCAGCACCAGCTGGCCGCTTTGCGCTTCGGACCGGTCGCCCAGGCCTTCCCCGTCGACCAGCCCGGCATTGTGGATCAGCTCCGCCAGCACCATGGCGACGGTCTGCAACGCCTCGATCTCCACTTCCTCGTACTTGCGCGGCTCGACATGCTGCACGGTTACCACGCCGATAGATCGTTCGCGTCGGACAATGGGAACGCCCGCGAAGGAGTGGAACTTTTCCTCTCCCGTCTCCGGGCGGTACTGGAATTCGGGATGCGTCGCAGCCTCGTCCAGGTTCAGCGTTTCGATGTTCGCGGCGATAGTGCCCGTCAGGCCCTCTCCCACGCCCAGCCGGGTGACATGCACCGCGCTCTGGTTAAGGCCGCGGGTGGCAAAGAGTTCCAGCATCCCATCGCGCAGGAGGTAGATCGAACACACCTCGCTATCGAGCGATTCGCCGATAATGTCGACCACCTGGTTGAGCTTGGCCTGCGCGTGCGTGCGCGCGGCCATGACCTCGTGCAAGCGGGTGAGGATAGTACGGGCGGCAGCGGCTGCTCCTGGCATAGGAGCGGGTTATCGCATTATCGCGGCTTTGAAAATGTTATCGTGGATAGCCTTTGCAGAAATTCAGGCCATACGGATGATTTTCAAGCTCAATTGAGACTCATCTCTTCCTTCAACAGCAGCTTCTGCTTCTTGATCGTCTGGATCGTCTTCATGTCCGGGAAAGGCCTGTTCATCTCTTCCTTGAGGCGGCGTTCCAATCCATCGTGCTTGGATTGAAGGGCGGTGACATGCGAGGATTCCATCGGCGTTCTCCTGTCGTCTTCGTGGGAACCACGAATGATGGTCAACGCGACTCGCAACCCATGTGAGCCGCGCAATTGTCATCAAATCACAGAAGCCCTAAATCGGCAATTAACAAGGTGGCATTATGTGCCGCAGCCAGACTGGTTTGGGTTGGGAGTAGCTCGGTGACCGAAGAAGAAATGCGCAAGAGGCTGACTGCATTGCGCGTGGAACATCGCGATCTGGACGCCGCCATCGCCGCGCTTACGGAAGCAGGAGGCCCCGACCAACTGCAGGTCGCGCGGCTGAAAAAACGCAAGCTGCTGCTGAAAGACCAGATCAGCCTGATCGAGGATTATCTTACCCCCGACATCATCGCCTGAGCGGACCCTTCATCCTGTCAATCCGTATTTTCCGCCAGAAGACCAATCCGTTTCCATGCGGGACAGTCCCATATCGATAAGGAAATTAACCAAACTGCCACTGGCGCGACTCCCTTGATCGGGTTAGCAAGACCAAATGAGAAACCCCGCTGATATCAGCCCCGCAATCGTGGAGACGCTGTATCGCGAAGCGCTGGAGCTGGCAGAAGAGGCGCGCGACGCCTTCGATATGTCGAGCAGGCAGGGCGCGGTTATCGGTGATGAACCCACGGCCCGTATTACGCTCTCCTGCGAAGCGCTGCGCACCACCACACGGATGATGCATGCCATCGCCTGGCTGCTGAACCACAAGGCCTATATCAACGGCGAATTGTCCGAATTCCAGTTGCGCCGCCATGGAAGGCTGCCTCCGCCGCAGCCGGAAACCGATCCGGGCCAGCTGGAATTGCTGGCACCCGAACTGCGCGACCTGGTGATGCGCAGCAAGCGCTTCTACCAGCGGATCGAGAGACTCGACACGTCATGGCGCAAGCAGTTCGAAATGCAGCCAGCCGCCATCCTGCGTTTGCACGAGAGGCTGAACGAAGCGCTGGCGACCAGCTGATCAGACCTTGGCCAGCGCTTCGGCCCATGCTGCGAGGCGCTGTTCCCTGAGTTCTGCGGACATCGTCGGCTTGAACGTGGTTGTTGCGCCAATCATGGCCCGTGCGGCGTCCTCCAGGCTGGCATGTATCCCTGCACCCACTGCCGCAAGCATGGCCGCGCCCAGCGCTGTTGTCTCCACGAAATCGGGCCGGATCACGGGCAGGTCGAGCAAGTCGGCGATGTCCTGTACCATCCAGTCATTGGCGCTCATCCCGCCGTCGATCCTGAGCGAGGTCCACTCTACCCCGTCAGCCGCATAGGCACGCGCAAGGTCATGCGTCTGGTAGGACATGGCCTCCAGCGCAGCGCGCGCCAGATGCGCCTTGCCTGCCGCAAAGCTGAGCCCACTGATGACCCCGCGCGCATCGGGTTGCCAATGCGGTGCTCCCAGCCCGGTGTGTGCAGGCACGATCACCACCCCGTGGCTGTCATCGATAGAACGGGCAAGCGCCTCGGTCTCGTCAGCCGTCTCGATGATGCCGAGTGAATCGCGCAGCCATTTGATCAGACTGCCCGCAACGAAAACCGATCCCTCGACCGCATAGAGACGTTTGCCTCCCAGTTGGCACAATATGGTGCCGAGCAGGCGATTGTCCGACCGCGGCAGCGCCTCGCCCGTGCTGGTGAGGATGAAAGCGCCGGTGCCATAGGTGACCTTGGTATCTCCGGGTTTGAAGCAGCCCTGCCCCAATGTCGCGGCCTGCTGGTCACCCGCCATGCCAGTGATGGGGATCGCCCGCCCGAAAAGGTCCGGCGATGTCATGCCCAGATCGCCCGCATTGTCGACTACCATGGGAAGTGCGGCCATCGGTACACCGAAAATCCCGCACAGCTCCGGATCGAAACCCGCGCCTTCAAGGCCAAGCAAGAGCGTGCGGCTGGCATTGCTGGCGTCGCTGAGATGCAGGCCCCCGGTCAGCTTGAAAACAAGCCAGCTTTCCATTGTCCCGAATGCCAGCCGCCCATCCTGCGCGGCGGCAGAAACGGCCGGGTCATTGTCGATCAGCCAGCGCATCTTGGTGGCGGAGAAATAGGGATCGAGCAGCAGGCCGGTCTTTGCCTGCACCGCCGCCTCGTGCCCCGCCGCCTTCAGTTCGGCACAAAATCCGGCGGTGCGGCGATCCTGCCAGACCAGCGCACGCGCCAGAGGTTCGCCTGTCTGCTTGTCCCATGCAACAACGGTTTCGCGCTGGTTGGTGATGCCGATCGCAGCCACACGATCCGCGCCGCCAGCCTTTTCCGCCATCTCCTGCGCGCAGGCGAGCGTCTTTTCCCATATCTCCGCCGCATCATGCTCGACCCATCCGCTTCTCGGATAATGCTGCGTCAGTTCGCGCTGGGACACACCATGCTGCTTGCCATCGGCTCCGAAGAGCATGGCCCGCGTCGACGTGGTTCCTTCATCCAGCACCAGGATCAAGCGATCGCTCATGGCATTCCTTTCACTCTTCCCCCATATGCGGCGCATGGCCCTTCCTCCGCAACCCTGGCCCACCGGTAAATGCGAGCGCCTGGAACCGCTGGTGGCGCGCGTGCTGGCGCCCAACGGCTCGCCCTTCACCTATACGGGAACGCAAACTTACCTGGTCGGCACCGACGAAGGGTTGGCGGTGATCGATCCGGGGCCGGACGATCCGGGCCACCTCGCCGCGCTCGAAGCAGCCATCGCCGGTGCGAGAGTCGTCGCGATCTGCTGCACGCACACCCACCGCGACCATTCGCCCGCTGCCGCGCCGCTCGCCGCCATGACCGGCGCACCCATTGTCGGCTGCGCTCCGCTGGTGATCGAAAGCAGCGCCCCGCGCGTGGATGCACCGTTCGACAAGGGCTATGCACCCGACCGCGTGCTTGCCGATGGCGAAAGCATTGCAGGTCCCGGCTGGACGCTCTCCGCCGTTGCCACGCCAGGCCATACCTCCAATCACCTGTGCTATGCGCTGGAGGAGACAGGTGCGCTCTTTACCGGCGATCATGTCATGGCCTGGTCCACCAGCGTGGTGGTGCCGCCCGATGGCGACATGGCCGATTACATGGCCAGCCTGATGAAACTCTACGAGCGTGAAGACCGCATCTACTATCCCGCTCATGGCCCCGCGATAGACAAGACGCGGCAACTGGTGCGCGGCATGGTCGGCCACCGCAAGCAGCGCGAGCGGCAGATCGTCAAACTGCTGGCGGAACAGCCGCGTACCATCGCTGATCTGGTGCCCGTCATGTACAAGGGCGTGCACGAACGGCTGTGGCCCGCCGCATCGCAAAGCGTGCATGCGCATCTGCTCGAACTGGAACGCCAGGCGCGCGCTTGCCTCAACCAGGATGTCTGGAACCTCACGAATCCAGATTGACTCCTTGCCGATACCTGACACTCTCCTCCTCAGGGTTGCACCAGACTTTGGGGGAGGTTTTGGGCATGGCTACTATCGTCGAGGGGGGAAGTGCCTCCGGCATAAATCCGAAGAACTATCGCGCGGACCAGGGATTCTTCCTGGGAATATCCGTCGCGCTCTCGCTGTTTACATTCCTCGGCTTCGCGCAACTGGCAGCGCGCGGCATCACCGATCCGGTCGGGGCGCCGGTGCGCGTCCATGGCCACGCCTTCCTCCTTGTCGGATGGCTGGCGTTATTCTGCACCCAGAACTGGCTCGCCTGGCGCGGCAATCTCTCTTTGCACCGCTTGCTCGGCCGGTCGGCGTTGTTGCTGGTCGCGGCCATCGTGGTCGCCAATTACGTCGTGACGATGGGAGTCATCGTCGAGGGGCGCACGGGCTCGGCCGGATTTACACCGTCCAGCTTCCTCGCTCTTGGAGTTGCCGACACTCTTGCGTTTGCCGGGCTTATCGTCTGGGCGCTGGTCCTGCGGCGCGACACGCAATGGCACAGGCGGCTGATGTTCGGGGCGACGCTGATGCTGTCGGCGGCAGGCATAAATCGGTGGCTTTCCTTCCTCTCCGGCCCGGTCCAGCCTGTCCTGAGCATCGCTCTCCAGCTGGCCTTCGTTGCTGTCATCGCCTGGCATGACCGCAAGGCCCTGGGCCATGTGCACAAGGCGACGATCGCACTGTTCGTCATGGTCGCGATACAAAGGGCCACGCCTAACGTTCTGCCCCGGTTCGAGCCGTGGAACGAGCTTGTGAAGGCACTGGTAGGGTAACGCCCATGGCCACCATCGCATCACCCACAACCGACCTTGCGACCCGCGAGCGCCAATTCTTCTTTGCCATGGCGTTGCTGCTGATCGCTGCGGCGCTGCTCGGCTTCGGCTGGTTCCAGATTGCCGGGATTTCGAGCTGGGGCGCGCCGTGGTGGGTCCACGTCCACGCAGTGAGCCAGATGGGCTGGCTCGGCTTCTATGCACTACAGAACTGGCTGGTGGTCGACGGCAATGTCGCGCTGCACCGCAGGCTGGGCGTGTTTGGCGCATTCTACGGCGCCTGGCTGGTCGTGTGCGGGATGAGCCTGAGCGTCTACAACATCATTGCCGATCGCGGCGATGGGATGTTCGCACCGCCTGAGCTTCTGGCGCTCAATGGCGCAACCATGGCAGCATTTTCCGTGCTGTTCGCTGCGGCCATCTCCAAGCGCAAGCATGCCGACTGGCACAAGAGGCTGATGCTGGGCGCGCTGGCCGCGCTGTCTTTGCCCAGCTTCGGACGGATCCTGGTCATGCTCGGTATTCCCAGCACGCTCAACCGCACCTTGTTCGTGCTCTCGATCATCGCGATCGGGATGATCTTCGACTGGCGGACGCGCGGCAATATCCACCCGGCCTATTTCTGGGGAGCGGGCGCGACGGTGGCGATGGGATTGCTGATCGGCGGCCTGCCGCAGTTTGCTCCATTCGCGGACTTTGCCAACGGACTGGGCAGCTAATTTTCGGGAGAGAACAAATGGCAACAGTAACGCAGGGAATGAAGAGCGCCGAAACCCAGGAACGCAAGTTCTTCCTGGTCATGTCTGTGGTGATATCATTGCTGACGGTCGCGGGCTTTGGGCTCAACGTCATGCGTGGGCAGGCGTTGCCCAATCCGCCGCTGGTGTTCCACATCCACGCGCTTGCCTACATCGGCTGGCTGGTTCTTGCGGTGACCCAGTCCGCACTCGCCCTGAGCAACAACATCAAGCGACATCGCCTGGTGGGGATGATCGCGCTCGCCTGGCTGCCGGTGCTGGTCATCCTCGGGCTCGCCATGACGATCGCCAGCTTGCGCCTCCACGGCGGCCCGCCGTTACTGGGGACGAGCGAGTTCCTGTTCGTCAATTCGATGCATGTCGTCAGCTTCGCCGCCCTCACCGGCGTTGCGGTGACAATGTGGCGCAAGACCGACTGGCACCGCCGGCTTATGCTGTGCGGCCTCGCCTCGATCGGCGCGCCAGGGATTGCGCGGCTGCTGCCATTGCCACTGTTTGTACCTTACGTCTTCCCCGTGCTGATCGCGGCGGCGATGGTGTTCCCACTCATCGCGCTGGTGGTCGACTTGCTGCGCACCGGCCGCGTCCATCCCGCTTGGCTGTGGGGAATCGGCTCGGTCTTCGCCATGCTCGCGATCGGCGAGTTGCTTGCCGCAAGCAGCTGGGGTCTCGAAGTGACGGCAGGCCTGGTCGAGGGGACACCCGGCGCGGACCGCCCGCTTTGGGGCTTCGTTCCGGGGTAATTGCAGTGGCCATCATTGCACCTGCCACGACCTCTGTCGAACAGCGCGAGCGGACGTTCCTCTTCCGCATGGCTCTGTTCGCCTTGGCGGTCGTGATCTTCGGCTTTGTCGGCAACATTCTGCGCGGCGCATCCAGCTTTGCCGTGCCGTGGTTCTACCATGCCCACGCCATTCCCCTGATGACTTGGATCCTGCTGGTCGTGACGCAAAGCTGGCTGGCGATGAAAGGCAATTTCTCCCTGCACAAGCAGCTTGGCTTGCTGGGAGCCGGTGTGAGCCTTGTCATTTTCGCATTCGGTCTCGTATTTCCCATCATTTCGGGCGCCTACCATGTGCAGACGGGCACCCCACCAGTGCCCGCCTACGCGGCATTCCTGATCCTCAACATATTCAACTTCATCCAGATTGGTGCCTGGCTGTGCGTCGGCTTCTTCTGGCGCAAGCGGACGGACTGGCACCGCCGCGCCATGCACATTGTCACGCTTCTGATCGTGCTGGTGGCGTGGAACCGAGTGATCGAGATACTCGGCATAACAGGGCACACGCACATCGTGCTGACGCAACTTGCCCTGATTGCCCATTTCATCCTCTACATGGTTGGTGACAAGATGATCAGGGGCCGCATCCATCCGGCCTATTATTGGGGTCTTGGTGCGTTTTGCCTGGAGTATCTGTGCTACATCACCGTAGGTGAAACGGTTCTGGGCGATGCCATGCTGCGCGCAATTGCGCCTTGATCGGAGAGGCGGATAGCGCCATCTGCATGGCATGACTGCTCAAACCGTTATTCCGCCCGGCATCGACCTGCTCGAAGAGATCAACCGCCTCCGCAAGGAGAAGAATGCGGTGATCCTGGCGCATTATTACCAGACGCCTGATTTGCAGGACATCGCCGATTTCGTGGGCGACAGCCTCGAACTGTCCAAGAAAGCTGCGGCGACCGATGCCGATGTGATCGCCTTTTGCGGCGTGAAATTCATGGCGGAGACCGCCAAGATCCTCAGCCCCGAAAAGATCGTGGTCCTGCCCGATATGGAAGCGGGCTGTTCGCTGGAAGACTCCTGCCCGCCGGAAAAGTTCAAGGCATTCCGCGAGGCGCATCCAGACCATATCGCGCTCACCTACATCAACTGCTCGACCGAGGTGAAAGCGCTCAGCGACATCATCGTCACCAGCTCTTCTGCCGAAACGATCCTGCAGCAGATCCCCAAGGACCAGAAAATCATCTTCGGTCCGGACCGGCATCTGGGCGGCTACCTCAGCCGCAAGTTCAATCGCGAGATGCTGCTCTGGCCGGGCGTGTGCATCGTGCATGAGGCTTTCAGCGAGAAGGAACTGCTCAAGCTGAAGGCGCAGCATCCCGGCGCGCCCATCGCCGCGCACCCGGAATGCCCGCCGCATATCATCGACCATGCCGATTACGTCGGCTCGACCAGTGGCATCCTCAATTTCGCCAAGACTTTCGAAGGCGATACGCTGATCGTGGCGACCGAGCCGCACATCATCCACCAGATGGAAAAGGCGCTGCCGGAAAAGACCTTCATCGGCGCGCCGGGCGCAGACGGCAACTGCAGCTGCAACATCTGCCCCTACATGGCGCTCAACACGATGGAGAAGCTCTACCTCTGCCTGCGCGACCTGGAACCGCGCATCGAGATCGAGGAAGGCCTGCGCCTCGCCGCCAGGAAGAGCCTCGACCGCATGCTGGAAATGGCCAGCGGAACCGTTGGCAAGGGTGATTTGGGGGATCGGTGAATTCTGGACTCGTGACAAGACCTGGCCTAGCCCTCTTTAGCTAGAGGGGGTCGGCCATCATGACATTCGGACAGACTAAGCTACTATCCACACTCCTATTGGTGATCGCCTTGATATACGGAGTGATCGCTCCGGTCGGCGACTTTGGACCGAGCCACGCCAGTCATCCTGAATGGCCGCCACACGCCCGATTTCACATGGTCTAGCTTCTCGGGACAGGCACCATTCTCGCTCTGTTTACTTTCTTCCTGGTCCTGATGCCGGGCGAGAACCGGCGTTTCCGCCTGCAAATTGCCAGCCTGTTGGGAATCGCGGCCACGGGCGGCTTTTGGATCGCGGCCGCGCTGCGGCCTTTCAATGGCGGCGGCCTGCGCGGACCTGACGAAGGCATGCAGCCGATCCTGGGAATCGATCTCCCAATTATCATATTCGGTGCGTTAACTCTGGTCCAACTGTCCGCAGTCTGGCTCGCATTCAAGAAGGGCGCTTAACTCCTTCGCTTCACCATAAGGGCAAAGCTTGCGGTGATATGCAGGCTTGATACTCTCTTCCATGCTAATGCAGAGAGGTTCCCGAATGAAGCTGCGCTCATGGCTGTTCGTACCCGGCGATAGCGAGCGCAAGCTTGCCAAGGCGGGCTTGTGCGGTGCCGACGCGGTGATCGTCGACCTGGAGGATGCCGTGGCCGACGAGGCCAAGCCCGCTGCCCGCGGCAGGGCGTTTGCGTGGCTCGACGCCCATCGCACAAAGCTCGTCGCCGTCAGCATTTTCTCCCGCTGGGTGCGGATCAATTCCCTGGCTGGCGAAGAATGGCGCGCGGACCTTGCTGCCATCATGCCAGCCGCGCCCGACGGGGTGATGCTGCCCAAGGCCGAAGGACCCGGACAGGTGCAGCAACTCGCTGCAGAACTCTTCGAATGGGAAGAACGGCTGAGCCTGCCGCTCGGCTCCACGCGCATCCTGCCGCAAGTGGGCGAAACGCCCATGTCCGCGCTCACAATTTCCGACTTCGCGAAGGACCAGGTGATGCGGATCATCGGCCTCACCTGGGGATCGGAAGACCTTGCCGCGGCCATCGGCGCAACGCGCAAGCGCGATGGCCAAGGAGAATGGACCGACCTGTTCCGCATGGTGCGCAGCACGTTGCTGCTCGCCGCCCATGCGCGAGGAATCGCACCTATCGAGACGACCTATGCCGATTTTCGCGACCTTGAAGGCCTAAAACACGCCGCCGCAATGTCTCGCGCAGACGGCTTTTCGGGCATGCTGGCAATCCACCCCGACCAGGTCGAGATTATCAATGCCGCTTTCAGCCCCAGCGAAGTTGAGATTGCGACAGCGCAAGCGATCGTCGATCTGTTCGCCGACAATCCCGATGCCGCCGTGCTGCAACTGGAAGGCCGGATGGTGGAAACGCCGCATCTCGAAGCGGCGCGGCAATTGCTGGCCAGCCTGGACTAACGATTACTCGCCCGATGCTTCGGCCTCACTTGCATCACCGGCGAAAGCCTCTTCCAGCGTCTCCGGCTCACCCGGTTCGCCCTCACCTTCGCCCGCTTCCTCGCCCTCGACCGCGGGCATTTCGCGCAAGAGAGGTGGCTGCGATTGCAGGCTGTCGGTCTCGATCATGCCATCGCTGATCGAAGAGGGAAGGATTTCGCCCGTTGCTTCGCGCGCATCATCCTGCTCGTCCCCACCGATTCCGCAGCCGGCGAGCATCAGCAGGGACAGGGCCATGGCAATTTGTGTCACTCGCACCGGCGCAACTCCCTAATCACTCAGCGCGGCGAGGAAGGCCTCGCTGCGCGCCTGCAATGCCTCATCCCACGCGCCCGGCGCAAGGGTGATGCCAAGCTTCTCCAGACTGGTAACGCCATACTCGGCGATGCCGCAGGGCACGATGCCGGAAAAATGCGATAGATCGGGCGCGATATTGACCGAAAAGCCATGCATGGTGACCCATCGGCGCACGCGCACGCCGATGGCGCCGATCTTGGCTTCGCTGCCATCCACGTCCCTGGTCCAGATGCCGATGCGGTCGGACACGGCCCAGCTTTCGACACCGAAGTCGCCGAGAGTGGCGATCACCCATCCCTCCAGCGCATGGACGAAGCGCCGCACATCCCTGCCGCGCCGGGACAGGTCGAGCAGCACGTAGCCCACGCGCTGGCCCGGACCATGATAAGTGTGACGACCGCCGCGCCCGGTTTCCACCACGTCAAACCGCGCATCGAGCAGTTCGGCGGCATCGGCGCTGGTCCCGGCGGTATAGACCGGCGGATGCTCGAGCAGCCAGATGAGCTCTGCCGCCTCGCCCGCGGCGATCGCATCATTGCGCGCCTGCTGCGCGGCCAGCGCCTCGCGATAGGGCACAGGATCCTGCGCTATTCGCCATTCAATGGGGGGAAGTTCTGTCTGAGCCATGCGTAATCATTGCGTGGAGGGCCGCGCCGTGTTTATCAAGAGGGAACAAGGCGGGAGGCAATGCCATGGATTTCGACATGAACCGCACCTGGACCCAGGCGGTTGCGCTGGTAGGTGCCAATTTCCAGCTGCTGGCGGTGATGGCGGGCATCTTCCTGCTGCTGCCATCGGCGCTGTTCTATGTCGCCATGCCCGACCTGCTGACATCGCTTCAGGAAACGGACGATCCCGACCTGATGATGTCGATGCTGGCAGAATCGATGGAACCGCTGATCGGATACGGCGTGCTGGCCTTGCTGGCGCAAGTCATCGGTTATCTCGGCATGATCGCGCTGATGGGGGATGATCGCCCCACTGTTGGCGAGGCGCTGAAACGGGCACTGTCCATGACGCCAAGCGCCATCGGTGCCACGCTGCTGCTGGCATTGGCCTATATCGCGGTGGCCGTAATTCTCTCGCTGTTGCTCGGTCTTGTTATCGCAGTGCTGGCCAGTGTGGCAGGGAACGGTCTGACCACTGCGAGCACGTTCCTGGGCGTGGCGGCGATGCTGGTAGCCGTAGTCTATGTCATTACCCGCTTTACCCTGACCATGCCGGCGATCATGCTGGACGGGTTGGCCAATCCGGTGAAGGCCATGATGCGTTCCTGGCAGCTGACCAAGAGGCACGCGATGAAGATCTTTGTCTTCTATGCCCTCTTGTTCGTCTCCTATCTGGTGATCAGCCTGCTGCTGGGTTCGATCTTCGGCCTGGTGGCGGTCGCCTTTGGCGGCGGCACGGGATCGGCGCTGGTGTTGGGGTTGGCCAACGGGATGATCGGCGCAGGGGTAGCGATGGTCTTCAGCGGCATTCTGGTGAGCATGTACCAGCAGCTCTCAGGCGTGAGCGCACAGCGGATCGACGATACCTTCAGTTGAGATCGTTCCCTCGGGAGCAGACCACTTTCAGTCCTGCCAACCCCAGGCGAGCACGCAAGGGGGTATGTTCGCCCAGACGCGGCCGGTATCAACACGCGGGAAAAAGCGCCTGGTATAGTCCCGCGCGGCACCGGTATATTGATAGGTCAGGAATGCGCCACCCTTGCGGATCACCCTTTGCGTGGCAGAGGCAATCCTCGTTCCCACACCTTCAGGCAAGGTGGAGAATGGCAGGCCGGACAGTACGTAGTCCGCTTTTTCATGCCCGACGGATTTCACGATCCCCTCGACATCTTCAGCCGATCCCAGCACCGCATGGAAACGGCTGTCGGTGATCGTCTTGCGCAGATGTTCGATAAACAGGGGGTTGGTGTCGATCACCACCAGGTCGGCATCACGCCGCAGGCGGTCGAGCACAGGCTGGCAGAAAGTGCCCACGCCAGGGCCATATTCGACAAACAGCCTGGTGTTGGCCCAATCCACCGGCTCCAGCACGGCCTTCACCACAACGGGACTCGACGGGACGATTGCCCCCACCATGCGCGGGTTTTCCATAAATCCGCGAAAGAACAGTCCCGCTGGGCCCAGAGCGCGTTTGATCTTATCTGCAAGTCGCGGAAACCCGCGGCTTTCAGCCAGTTCATTGCCATTCATGGAAAAATGCATGCCCCCAATTCAGCCGGCGCAGGATAAGGCGCCCTGTTCCGAGAGCCCGACCGTCGCAAAAGCGGGTCAAGAATGCAACAATCTTCAGACAGATTGTCCCCAAAGGCAGGTCAAATGATCTCTTCGATCAGTTCGGGCGGACGGCACAGGCGCACCCCCTTGCCGGTCTCGACCAGCGGACGCTCGATCAGAGCGGGATCGGCGGCCATCGCGTCTAGCACCGTGTCATCATCGGCATGGAGCAGGCCGCGCTCCTTCGCATCAGTGCCGCCCAGTCGCAGGCCCTGTGCCGGAGAGATGCCCGCATCGGCATAGAGTTGCGCGAGCTTGGCCCGCGAGGGGGCATGCTTGAGATACTCGATCACCTCCACGTTAAAGCCCCTGTCCTGCAAGGTTTGCAGCGCCATGCGCGATTTGCTGCAACGCGGGTTGTGCCAGATCGTGGCCTTCATGCTTTCCTCTCCTGCTTCCTTGACCCATCACGCCCTAAACGGCGCAGAAAAATCCGCAAGGAATGCATTTTCACCATTGTATTTGCGAATGCGTCGCAATAGAGACGCTCTTGCAAATCAATCTCAACAACGACTCGCATTTCTGGTTCAGAGGGTCTCTTGATACGTTCCGTTTCCACTCGCCGCTCCATTTTCTTCGTCAGCAGCTGCATGGTCCTTGCCCTGCGTGCCCATGCAGCAGACGATACGCAGCGCGACTATCTGCCCGCCGACATCATCGTAACGGCGGACCGCGAGAGCTATGTCGCCAATGACGGGACCAGCGCCACCAAGACGCCGACTGCGCTGATCAACGTGCCGCAGGCGGTGAACGTGATCACGGCCGACCAGCTGGAAGACCAGGGCGCGACCCAGCTCGCCAACGCCCTGCGCTTCGTGCCCGGCGTGAGCCTTGAGACCGGCGAAGGTCACCGCGACGAGGTGTTCATTCGCGGGCAGGAGACCACGGCAGACTTCTATCTCGACGGACTGCGCGACGATGCACAGTATTACCGCTCGCTCTATAATGTCGATCGCATCGAAGTGCTCAAGGGCGCCAATGCCCTGATCTTCGGTCGCGGTGCCGGCGGCGGCGCGATCAACCGGGTCAGCAAGACCGCACAGACCAGCGATAGCTTCATCAACGGCGCGGCCTCGGTCGATAGCTTCGGCGCCTTCGCGCTGGCTGGCGACGTCAACACCCCGCTGTCTGGCGATGTGGCCCTGCGTCTCAACGGCACCTATGAGGAATTCGGCAACCACCGCGATTTCTACCACGGCCGCTTCGTCGGCTTCACCCCGACGCTGACCGCAGACCTCAGCCCCGATACGCGATTCATCGCCAGCTACACTTATGACGATGACCAGCGCGTAACCGATCGCGGCGTGCCAAGTCTTAACGGCCAGCCGCTGGCGGGATACGACAAGACCTTCTTCGGCGATCCCGATTACAATTTCAGCGATGCCAAGGTGCATATCGCCCGCGCCCGGGTGGAGCACGACATCTTCGACGTGCTGACCTTCAATGCCAGCCTGCAATATGCCGATTACGACAAGTTCTATGCCAACCTGGTGCCGGGTGGGGGTACAACGGCGACCACCGCCACGCTTTCCGGCTACGAAAGCGGCACCAGGCGCGAGAACCTGATCGGACAGGCCAATTTCATCGGCAGTTTCGAAACTGGCGGCGTATCCCACACGCTGCTGGTCGGCACGGAATTCACCACCTCCGATACGGATTCGGATCGCAACCAGGCGCGTTTCAACAATGGTGCGAGCTCATCGGTCACGGTGAACCTGGCCGATGTGATCACGCCGCCGGCCTTCACGCTGGTTCCGCAACGCGCCACCACATCGAACCTGCGCACCTTTTCCTTCTATGTGCAGGAGCAGATGGATTTCGGCATCCTCCAGCTGGTTGGCGGCCTGCGCTATGACGAGTTCGATCTGGAAAGCACCGATCTGGTCGCCAGTTTCGACGGCGCACGCCTGGACAAGAAGTGGAGCCCGCGTCTTGGCCTGATCGTCAAGCCGCAGGACGACATCTCGCTCTACGCCAGCTTTGCCGAGAGCTTCCTGCCGCAATCGGGCGACCAGTTCACGGTCCTGGACCAGCTGACCGAAAGCCTGGAGCCGGAAAAATTCAGCAATTACGAGGTGGGCCTGAAATGGGCCATCCAGCGCGAATTGCTGCTGACGGCTGCCGTATTCAAGCTTGAACGCTCCAATTCCCGCTCGGTCGATCCGGCAACCCAGCTCACCACGCTGGTGGGCGAGAGCGCAACCAAGGGCTTCGAGATCGGCCTCGCCGGAGAACTTGTACCCAACCTCAATGTCAGCCTGGGCTATGCCTATCTCGACGCGGAAATCACCGAATCCGCCAATCCCGCTACCATCGGCACGCCGCTGCAGCAGGTTCCCGAAAGCCACTTCACCGCATGGGCGCGTTATGATGTGAATGACCGGCTGGGCCTTGGCGCGGGCGCAATCCGCCAGACCAGCCAGTTCGCCTCAACCTCGGCCAGCTCCGTGACGTTGCCCGGCTACACCCGCGTGGACTTTGCCGTGTTCTACGACGTGAGCGAGAATGTTGCGCTCCAGCTCAATATCGAGAACCTGTTCGACGAAAATTACTACCCCTCGGCGCATGGCGACAACAACATCCAGCCTGCCGAGCCGCTCAATGCGTCTCTCAGCGCGAGAGTGCGCTTCTGAGAACAGGGATAGGCCCTAATCCTCCCCGCCCACCCGTAACGCAGGAACAGCACGCGCCGCATCGGCCGGGTCTATCCCCGGTGCAGGTGCGGCGCTGATGCGTTCACGGCGACGAGCAACGCGGCCTGCACGCTGGATGGCGCGGACAAGGCGCGGATAGACGCCGCAGCGGCACAGGTTCGGCACCGCTTCCCTGATGTCAGTTTCCGACGGGTCGGGATTGCGCGCGATCAGCGCAGCGGCGGAGATGACGATTCCCGGCGTGCAATAACCGCACTGGATCGCCTGTTCGGCCACCATTGCCTGTTGCACCGGATGGCTGCGATCGTCGCTCAACCCCTCGATCGTGGTGATGAAGCGCCCTTCAGCCTCGGCCAGCGTGATCAGGCAACTGCGCAGCGCCTCGCCATCCACCAGCACCATGCAGGCGCCGCAATCGCCCTCGCCGCAGCCATATTTCGTGCCCGTCAGATTGGCGGCATCGCGCAGCGCCCACAGCAAAGGGGTCTGCGAGTCCATGTCGAAACGGACCGGCCGGTCATTGACGGTCATGCTTGTCATACGGCGTCAGGCAGGCCTCAGTTGCGCCAGCTGGAATCGATCTTGTCGATACGGCGTGTCCAGGCCTGGAAGTCGAGCTTGCCGAAATCGTCGACCAGCATCAGGTCGCGGTCGCGCTGGTGCACTTCGATCACCTCCGGGGGCACGATGATCGGCTCGCCGATCGAATAGGTCTTCACCTGCACCTCGCAGGCGCGCTGGAACATGTAATAGAGGAAAAACATCTCGTAAATCGTGCGGCCCATCAGCACCGGGCCGTGGTTCTTCAGCATCAGCACCTGCCGGTTGCCCAGGTTCTGGACCAGCCGCTCGCCCTCCTCGCTGCGCACGGTGATGCCTTCGAAGTCGTGATAGCCGACCAGACCTTCGAAGAAGCAGCTGTAGAAATTATGCGGTGTCAGCCCTTCCTTGGAACAGCACACCGCCATGGTATCGGGCGTATGCGTGTGGACGATGGCATGCGCCCAATCGAGTGCCTTGTGGAAGGTGGCATGCTGCGTGAAGCCCGCCAGGTTCACGGGATAGGGGCTGTCCATCAGCTTGTTGCCCTGGGCATCGATCTTGACCAGGTTGGACGCGGTCACCTCATCCCACATCAGGCCGAAGGGGTTGATCAGGAAGGCGTCCCTCTCGCCCGGAACACGCAGGGTGATGTGGTTGTATATCCCCTCGCACCATCCCAAGTGGTCAAAAATGCGATAGCAGGCGGCGAGGTCCAGCCGTGCCTGCCATTCATCCGGCGAGCAATCGATCGGCGGCTTTGCCGCATCGGGCTTCAGTTGTGTGGCCATTGTCGCGTTCTCCCTCGCGGTACTTTCCTTTGCGCCTCTTGTAGGGGTAGAGTGCTGCCATGCCAATGGGGAGAGGCTGACAGATGGCAACAATGATGGGCTACGGGCGTCCGACCAAGACAGTGATGCAGACCGCATTCGTGGTGGAGGACATCATGGCCGCCATCAACACCTATACGCGCACGCTCAATATCGGCCCCTTCTTCCTGCTGCCGCATGCAAAGAACCCGGCACGCATGTATCGCGGCACAAACGTTCCCTGCGAAATCAGCCTGGCGATGGCCTTTGCCGGAAATATGAACATCGAACTTATCCAGCAGCATGATGACGAGCCATCGCTCTTCAAGGAACATATCGAGCGCCACGGCTATGGCTTTCACCATTTTGGCGTGGCGCATGAGGACGTTGAGGCCGCGCTGCCGCTCTATTTTGGCGAGGGATTCGAGGTCGTGAGCAGCAACACCGTGCCCACTGGCGGAACGGTCTATTTCCTCGAGGACGACAATCCTGCACAGCCGGGCTACCTTGAGCTGTTGCCCTACAACGAGGGCATGGAAGAAACCTTCACCCGCTTCTGGCAGGCTGCGCAAGACTGGGACGGCGCTGAACCGGTGCGACCTTTTGCCTGATACGGCGCGGTGCGCATTTCCGACTTCGCAATTGACGTTGAGACTTTAGCCGGCTCGCTTCGACATTTTGGCTTGTCACTAAGGTCATGCTCCGCATAGGAATGCTTCGGAACTTAAGGAATGTCATTCGGCATACCGAGTTGACGCTTGCGCAATTACAGCGCGCGGGCAGGAGAGGAAATTGTGACAGAATTACCTAACGTGGATGCGGAACGCCGTGCAAATTGGCTCGCTCTGTATGAGCGCATGCTGCTGATCCGGCGGGCGGAAGAACGGGTCGCCAAGGTCGCTCAAGCTGGCGGAATGCCCGGCGGCGTGCATCTCTATATCGGCCAGGAAGCTTCGGGCGTCGGCGTTTGCTCTGTACTCGAAGACAGCGACTTCATCACCAGCACCCATCGCGGCCACGGTCATTTCCTCGCCAAGGGTGGTGACCTGAAAGCAATGTTTGCTGAATTGTGGGGCAAACGTACTGGCATCTGCAAGGGCATGGGCGGCTCCATGCACGTGGCAGATGTCAGCAAGGGCATCCTGGGTGCCAACGGCATTGTCGGCGGCGGCATCGCCATCGCCGCAGGAGCGGCGCTGGGCATAAAGACCGGCAAGGAGGACAAGGTTTCCGTCTGCCTTTTCGGTGACGGCGCAGCCAATCAGGGCGTGTTGATGGAAAGCCTGAACATGTCGGCCGTATGGAAGCTCCCGGTGATCTGGGTGCTGGAGAATAACGGCCTGTCCGAATTCACAATCACCGACAAAGTTACGGCAGGCGAGCAGACCGATCGCGCCCGTGCCGTCGGCATGCCTGCGGTCACGGTTGATGGCAATGATGTGCTCGCCGTGCAGAAGGCGATGCAGGAAGCAATCGAGCGCGCCCGTGCCGGCGAGGGACCGAGCTTTATCGAAACCAAGACCTATCGCATCCGCGGCCACCTGGAGGCAGAAGATGCCTTCCTGGGCGGCTATTCCTATCGTAAGCAGGAAGAAATCGATGTGTGGAAGGCGCCGGACAAGGACCCGATTCTGCGCTTTGCCAGCAAGCTGCTGTCTGAAGGCGGTGCTTCGCAGGCCGATCTCGACGAGATCGATGAGCGCGTGATCAAGCTGGTCGATGAGGCAGAGCAATTCGCTGAAGAGAGCGAAGATGCCGATCCCGATCTGATCCACGAAATCACTTTCGACGGCCAGCGTCCCTAAGGAGCAGCACCATGGCAAAACAGCGCTATATCCAGGCAATCAACCAGGTGTTCCTCGACGAGATGGAACGCGACAAAAACATCATACTGTTCGGCGAAGACGTAGAACTGGCAATCTTTGGTGACACACGCGAGGTGTACAAGACCTTCGGACCGGAGCGCGTCTATAACACCCCGATCTGCGAAAACTCGCTGACCGGCATGGCCGTGGGTGCAGCTGCCGCAGGTCGCCGGGTCATCCTGCACCTGATGTTCGGCAATTTCGTCTACACCGGCATGGATGCCATTGCTCACCAGATGGCCAAGTTGCGGATGATGACCGGCGGTCAGATGAACCTGCCGATCACCGTGATCTGCGGCTATGGCGGCGGCCGCTCGCTGGCCGGGCAACATTCCGACACACCTTTCCCCGTGCTGATGAACATTGGGGGGGTAAACGTGGTTACCCCGGCTACGCCTGCCGATGCCAAGGGCCTGCTGACCACCGCCATTCGCGGCAACAACCCGACCTTCTTCATGGAGGCAAGCGGACGCGGTGGCGACAGCGGCGAAGTGCCTGAGGGCGAATATCTTGTCCCCTTCGGCAAGGCGGCCGTTCACAAGGAAGGCAAAGATGTGACCATCTGCGCGATTGGCACCATGGTCCGCCCGGCACTGCGCGTTGCCAAGCAGCTGGAAGACGAAGGCATATCCGCCGAAGTGATCGATCCGCGCACGCTGGTGCCGCTGGACGAGGACGGCATCGCAGCGTCCGTACGCAAGACCGGTCGGCTGGTCGTGGTGGACGAATCCAAGGACCGGTGCAGCGCCGCATCGCATATCGCGGCGGTTATGGCGGACAAGTGCTTTGACAAGCTCAAGGCACCGATCAAGCGCGTGACCGTGCCCAACGTGTCCATGCCCTATGCCGGGGTCGCCGAAATGGCGATCTTCCCGACCCCGGAAAAAATCTATGCCGCAGTGAAATCGATCACCGGCGAATTGGCAGAAAGCAACGCATGAAAATCAAGCTGAAACTCCCACGCTATGGCATGAATATGGAGGAGGCCACGATCGTGAAGTGGCTCAAGCAGCCCGGCGATCCGATCAAGGAAGGCGATGGCCTGTACGAGATCGAAACCGAGAAGGTGACGCAGGTGGTGGAAGCCGTGGGCGATGGCACGATGGTCGAAATCCTGGTGCCCGAGGACGAGATTGCCGAAGTGGGCCAAGCCGTTTGCGTGGTCGAAGCCTGATCGCGCGCTTTCCCCATCGCCCCATAGTCAACGGAGCGCATAATGTCTGAAGTTCCAATTCTGGGTTCGTTCTGGACGCTGGCAGAGGGTACAGCCCCTACCGGCCCCGATGTATGCGCCCGCGATATCAGGACCCGCATCGAAACCGCGGCGCGTGCCGGTTTTACCGGCATGGGTTTCTGGCACACTGATATTGCCGCGATCAAGCAGCACACCAGCCTTGCGGACATGCGCAAGATGCTGGACGACAACGGTATCATCCATATCGAGATCGAGTGGCTAAACGAATGGTTCCGCACCGACGAGCGCCGGGTTGAATCGGACCAATGGCGCGCCCTGCTGCTCGATGCCGCCGAACAGCTCAACGGCCGCCACATCAAGATCGCCGACCTGGCCAATCACGATGTCTCGGTGGAGCAGATGACCCCGGCCTTCGCCGAATTGTGCGCGCAGGCTGCCGAGCGAGGCACCAACATCGTGTTCGAGATGCTGCCACCTGCCTTTTCCAACCTGCCTTCGCTCGATCTCGTGCTCAAGCTGGTCAAGGGTTCGGGCGCAAAGAACGGCGGCATCATGGTCGACAACCTCCATGTCCAGCGCATTGGCGAAAGTTTTGACAAGCTTGAAGCCAGCCTGGGAGAGGACATTGTAGTCGCTGTGGAGATCAATGACGGTTTCCTGGGTACGCCGGTTCATTTTGAAGACTCCGTCATCAACCGGCGCCTGCTGCCCGGTGATGGCGAGTTCGACATAGAAGGCTTCCTCCACGCGGTCTGGAACAGCGGATATGACGGACCGATCGGCGTCGAGGTGATCAACGAATACATGCGCTATTGGCCGCTCGAGACACTTGCGGAGGTGAGCTTTGCCAAGACCTCCGAAGTGATCAACGCGGCGCGCGCGAGCTGGAAAGGCAAGTAACCAGCAAGGAGCCGACTTGAGGGTCGGCTTGCCGTAATTGCTTCCGGGCGTCGCAATCCCTGTTCGTCCGGAGCGGCGGCAGCAGCATCTGGCGGCGCTGGAAGGGTACAGGAGAGGTGCAATGAACTCGGTACTGCAGAAATTCGATATGACGGGCCGTTCGGCCTTCGTGACCGGCGGCGGGTCGGGTCTGGGCCTTGGCTATGCCGAAGCGCTGGCTGAAAACGGCGCAAAGGTCACGCTCACGGGCCGTTCCAAGGAGAATATCGAAGCCGAAGCCGCACGCATGCGTGATCTTGGCTGGGACGTGGTGGCTCGCCAGCTGGATGTCGCCGACGCGGTCGACACGCGCAAGGCGATCGAGGAGCATGTCGCACGCAATGGCAGTCTTGATGCGGTGTTTGCCAACGCCGGTATCGGAGACGGGCCCGGCTTCTGGAATGCTGCCGCGCATGAGCGCAACCCGGCAGGATCGATTGAGAACCTCACCGATTCACATTGGGCGAAGATCATCGACGTCAACCTGAATGGTACGGCCTACACCATTGCCGAAGCCGCGCGGGCGATGAAGGCGCTGGGCAAGCCGGGCTCCATCGTGGTTACCTCGTCGGTTGCTTCTACCAAGACCTTCCCGACTATCGCCACTGCCTATATGGCATCAAAGGCGGCGGTGTCGCACCTGGTCAGGCAGGTGGCGCAGGAACTGGCCGAATTCGGTATCCGGGTAAACGCGATCTCGCCCGGCATGATCGTTACAAATATTGGCGGCGGCTACCTTGCCAATCCGGAAGCGCGCAAGGCGATGGGAAGCTTCGTCCCCATGGGCCACATGGGCGAAGTGCATCAGGTAAAGCCGCTGGCGCTCTTTTTGGCTTCGGATGCCTCGGACTTCATGACCGGCGTGGAACTGCCAATCGATGGCGGGGTGCTCCTGGGCACATTCAAATAGATCGCCGGCAAACAGGTCGCGAGGGAGGACAGCGCGGAAGGGATCGATCCCTCCGCCGTCCCGGATCCAAGGAGATTGACTTTCTTGTGCCGATTGGCGAGCCATTGTTCACGCGACCGGCGACCAGTCGGCGCCACGGGAGGGATTCGATGACAGCGCAGCTTGGCTATGGCCAACCTATGGAAGGCGTGGCGCAGATGGGGTTTGTCGTTCCGGACCTGCAGGAAGCAATCCATTTTTGGGTGCGTGAGATGCGCGCGGGGCCATTCTTCGTCCTTCCCAACCTGCTGGCGCCCGGGCAAATCTATCGTGACGCCCCCTACACAGCCGACATTACGCTCGCGATGGGGTTTGCCGGGCACATGATGATCGAACTCCTCCAGCCGCTGGATAACAATCCCAGCCTTTACAAGGAGACGATCGAAAAGCGCGGCTATGGCTTCCATCACTTCGGCATTGCCTGCTCCGATGTCGAAGCCACCAATGCCGACTACCAGTCCCGTGGGTATAAAGAGGTCCACCGCCTCGCCGTGCCGACTGGCGGAGAGGTCGTGTTTGTCGATAACGGCACCGGGCCCGATCTCGGCTTTATAGAATTGCTGCCGGTGACCC
>JAHEBH010000095.1 GCA_024642335.1 Erythrobacter sp. | reverse complement strand
ACCATGTGCGCAAGTAATCATTTGGGGGAGAATGAAACATGTTTCACAAGAAGGTAAGCGCCGCGCTGGCAACGGGCCTCGCAATTGCGGCCTGTTCTGCGCCGGCCAATGCTCAGGCTGATCGCATGTTGTACCAGCCCTTGCTGGAAACGGCGGTAAGGACCTATGCCGAACAGCGCGAGATCATCAATACACTGCAGGAAGAGCTGCTGGGCGTGACCGACATCGAGCGCGGTTGCGAACTGCTGCACGAAAGCCGCACGCATCTGAGCATGGCGAAAGAAGCGCTGGATGATGTCATCGAATATTCCGACCTGCTCAACCGCCGCAACCAGCAGGACGCAGCCGAGCGGGAAATGGCGATCATCGATGAACAGATCGGCCTGAAGGATGGCGATATCGGCAATTACTGTACCCCACAGCCGGGCTGACAGGACTTTCCTACACCAAAGAACCGGGGCATCTGGGACGGCATGAAAATGCCTTGGATGCCCCTATTGGTTGTTTCGACCCTTGTTTGCGCCTGTTCGGCTGAACCGGATGCGTCCATTCCCGGCAACGCGCAGGTCGAGCGACCCTTTGCCGGAATCGGCGAGGGTGAGGTGATCAGCTTGACGGGCGCCGAACCTTTCTGGGGCGGCGAGATTGCGCATGGCACGATGCGTTGGACAACGCCCGAGAACATGGATGGCGAGTCTGTCGCCGTGACCCGCTTTGCCGGACGGGGCGGGCTTTCTTTCAGCGGCAGGTTGCAAGGCAAAGCGATCGACCTTGCCGTCACGCCTGCCCCTTGCTCGGACGGAATGAGCGACAGGAGCTATCCCTTTACCGTGACCGTGCAATGGGGCGATGAACAGTTGCAGGGCTGCGGCTGGAGCGATGTGCAGCCTTACGCAGGGGGAGAGGGCTAGGCCACCAGCTCCTGCGCGATGCGGGCAAGGGCGCGAGCCATGCTCTCCAGCGGCAGGCTGGCAGCAGCATTTGCGGCAAGCGCCGTATCGCTGAGTGCGGGGACGTGGACGAACAGCACTTGCGTGGAGAGCCCACGTTCTTCCACCCGCTCGAGCGCATGGCGATAGGAAAAGTTGCACAGATACTGGCCGGCATCATGCGAGATCGCGGCGGGCAGATCCTCCTCCGCCAGTGCCAGGCAGAGCGTACCGAGATCAACCGGGGTGAAGATATCCGGCAGCGCCATAATGGACGGCGCGGGTACATGACCCACCGCATCGGGCTTGTCGGGAGCGCAAATCCCATGCGCCCTGGCTTCGAGCATGATCGATGTGGCGTGGTGGGAATAGCCAGTCAGAAGCAGGGCATGCGGGGGTTCGTGCAGCAGCGCATCGATCTGCGCTCCGACCGAGCGGTAATCGACGTCGAGCAGGTGCAGCGTGGTTCCTTGCGGCAGCAGCGCTGGCTTCTGGCGGAAATGCGCGACCAGGCGCTGCGTGGGATTGTCAGGCACGCCCGGAAATGCGCCGAAGCCGGTCAGGACAAGCTTTGCCACTTTCGCTTGCCTTCGTCCCCCGGCTAGAAGATGCCGGGCACGTTGCGCTGCGCGGTGTTGGGCTGCTCACGCTGAAGGAACTCCTGACCCGCTGCCTGCGCGGTCGCGCTGAAGGGCGTGCAGGCGGCAGTGCCGCCCCTGAGAAAATCGAGCGCAACCGACAGCATGTTCTCCGACGGATCGCCGAACTGGGCGGAGATATCGTCGAAGGCCGAGCAGCGGTTGGGAATGGTGCTGGCAAGGCCGGTATAATAGTCGGCATTGCCGTCCGCATTCTCTGTCCGCAGCGCGACGATGCGCAGGCGGTCGTCGCACGCGGCCCTGTCCTCGGCGATCTGGCCCACCGGCTTGCCATAGGTATTGGTGCCGATCAGCGCGATGTCGGTATCGGGCAGATAGGGCTGCATGGCGTTGATCACCAACTCGCTGGCAGAAGCCGTGCCGCGCGTTGTGATGAAGGCGATCTTGGTCGGCTGGATCGATTCCGGATGAGGGTCGAACAGATAGGTCGAATTGTTGGAAGACTTGGAATCGCGGAAGGTGATCCGGTCGAACACCTGGCCCGCCCGGCCGCGGCCCATCAGATCGCCCATCAGTTCTGCCACCCAGATAAGCCCGCCACCATTATAGCGCAGGTCGATCACCAGTTCCGTCACCCCGGCATTGAGCAGCGACTGGTAGCCCGCGATCAGGTCAGGCTCCGCCGTGCTGATGAAGGTACGCAAATTGATATAGCCCACCTGCTTTCCGCCATCGTTGATGATGGTGAAGCCATAGCGGTCCGACACCGGATCCAGGTCGTAGACTGACTTGGTCAGCGTGACGGTGCGGTCGATCCCGCTGGCATCGCGCAGGCGGATTACGCGCGTGGTGCCCGCCGTGTCGGGGCCCAGCGCATCGATCACCCCTTGCGGGCCACTGACGGCCATGAGCGAATTGACCGTCTGCATGTTTGCCTGGCTGGTGCCGATCTCCAGCAGTTCTGCCCCGCGATCGATATTCTGGCCCAGCGCGGGTGCACCTTCGAATGCTTCAATCACAAAGGCGCGGCGGGCGCTGGAGTTATAGCCAAGCCGGATACCGAAACCGGCGCTCTCGCCCTGGCTGTAGAAGGCATTCTCTTCCTCGATCGAGGTGATGTAGGTGAAATAGCGATCGCGTGACTGCGCGCGCGCCGGGGCCACCAGCGCATCGATATAGCTTTGCACGGTGGAGTGGGCGGCCTTGTTCACGCCGGTATCGAGCAAGGTCGGGAACAGGTACCATTCCTGCAGCTGGTCCAGCACCCAGTCCTGCCGCGAATCCAGCGAACACTGCGAGCTGGTGGGCGATGGCGTGGGCGTGGAACTGGGCGTTGGCGTAGGCGAACCGCCGATGACATTGCCAGAAGTGCCGCCACCGCCGCAGGAAACGACCATTGCGGCACAGGCAAGCGTCAGGGCGATGCGGGAAGTCTTCATGACGGGGCCTATCCACTTGTTCACAAGGAAAAGTTGCAGGAGCGACGGTATCTCTCCGGTTTCGCTGTTGCAAGCGATCCCCTGTGCAGAAAACCGGCCAAAATGCGCGTCATGCACAATCATTCGACAGTTGAAAGGGTTGCGCCCCTTGCCAAGCTGCGCCGGGGGCGGCACATCGCCCCCTGACAAGGGGAAAACCGCCTGAATCGCAACCTGCGCGAGAAGCTGCGCATGCTGGAGGAAACATGTCTCATTCTGTGCCCGACTGGTTGGGCAAGGCCTTGCACAATCCCGGTCCCGGTCATGCCGGGCTGGTGGCGGCGCAACTGGCGGATGAGCGCATGGTCGGGCGTGGCGGATTCAAGCTGAGCTCTGCTGCCTTTTCCGACGGCGGGGAACTGGATCCAAGCTTTACGGCGGACGAGGAAGATTCGGTCGCTCCGCCGCTGGAATGGACCGCACCGCCACCTGGCACGCACGAGGTGGTGCTGGTGGTCGAAGACCCCGATGTTCCGGGCGACAAGCCCTTTTGCCACTGGCTGGTCTGGGGAATGCCCGGCCAGAAGGGGCAGATCCTTGAAGGCGAAGTTCCGCTGCGCGTGGGCAAGAACAGCTTCGGCAATTCCGAATGGCTGCTGCCCGATCCGCCTTCGGGCGCGGACCCGCACGATTACGTATTCCAGCTCTTCGCGCTGGACCTGCCCCTGACACTGATGCCGGGGGCAAGCCGCGAGGATCTGGTTGAGGCCATGAAAGGCCATGTGACAGCCGTATCGCTGCTGACCGGGACTTACGCCCGGGAGGATGGCGGCGACTATGATTGGGACGCCGAGGGCCAGGATTGAAACACCGGTTCCGGCAAATTTTGAAGGGAAGGAAAATACAATGGCTGCAAAGAACAACGCGCTGAACAAGCCCGTCAACCTGACGGCTGCGCTGGAGAACGTTGTCGGCAAGGGCCCGATGACCCGTGCTCAGGTCACCTCCAAGGTGTGGGAATACATCAAGGCCAACAGCCTGCAGGACAGCAAGGACAAGCGCCAGATCAACCCCGATGCCAAGCTGGGCGCGGTGATCGGCAATGCCCAGATCTCCATGTTCAAGATGACTGCTGCGGTGTCCAAGCACCTGAGCTAAGCGCTCAAGCAGTCTTACAAGAC
>JAHEBH010000053.1 GCA_024642335.1 Erythrobacter sp. | reverse complement strand
GAGGGCAATCCGCGCCAAATCGTCATCCAGCTGATGCCCGCGCCTTTCAGCCAGCCCTGGGTGGCAAATATCCGCACTCTCGCCCGCGCGCATTGGTGGGACGGGACGAGCGTCTATCGCGCGGTCGACAACTGGGTGGTGCAATGGGGCGATGTGAGTGAGGAGAAGGCGCTGCCTGATGGGGTGGTGTCGCCAGCTAGCGTATATTTCGCCAATCCGATGCCAGACGATCTGCAAATCCACGCTCTGGATTTGGCCAGCGCGGAATACCCTGAGCTTTTGGCCAATCTCGACCAATATTCAGACGGTTCTCTTTTTTGGCAGGGTTGGTCCGTTGCTTCCGATCCCGAACATGCATGGCCCGTCCACTGCTACGGCACCGTCGGCGTCGCGCGGGACCTTGCACCAGACACCGGAACCGGCTCCGAGCTCTATGCCGTAATCGGCCATGCGCCGCGCCAGCTCGATCGCAATATCGCGGTTGTGGGCCGCGTGATCGACGGGATTGAGCATCTCTCCACCCTCAGGCGCGGGACGGGCGATGCGGGAGTTTATGAGGCCCGCGCGGAGGATACGCCGATTGTCAGCGTGCGGCTCGGTAGCGAAGTGGAAGCCTTTCCGCCGCCGCGCTACGAATATCTCTCCACGACAAGCGAAAGCTTCGCCCGCTATGTGGAGGTGCGCGCCAATCGCAACGATGCCTTCTACACGGTGCCCGCTGGCGGGGTGGATATCTGCAACGTGCAGGTGCCGGTGCGGCAGATTGCGGGGGATTGATGCACAACAAGACCATCCGTTTCAGCGCAGCAGTGGAAACCGTGTTTATCGAGGAAGGCTTCGACCCCGCCTATTTCCTCACCCTGCCCGAGGAAGCGGCAGCACTGATAGCGGAGCACAAGCTTGCGACCGGCAAGCGCGGCGGGTTCGGATCACTGCGCGTTGCCGTGACCATCGGTAGCAGCAGCTGGAACACGACGCTCAATTCGCGTGCTGGAACATTTTCCCTGCCGATCAGGAAGCCGGTGCGATTGGCCCTAGCGCTTGTTGAGGGCGACATGATCGATGTCGAACTGGAGCTACAGTGAGCGACCTGGTGGAGCACACGGGCACGCTATGGCTGTGGAGCGGGGGAGACGGCGGCGGGAGCTGGCATTTCCTCACTATCGATGACGAGGCGGGAGAGGAAATCCGCGCGCATGAGGCCATGCGGCGCTTGGAACTGGGCAAGGGGCGCGGCTTCGGATCGGTGAAGGTAGAGGCGCGCATCGGAGAGACGCGCTGGCAGACCTCGGTGTTTCCGAGCAAGCCCAATGATGGCTACATCCTGCCGGTCAAGCTCGCCGTGCGGAAGGCGGAAGATATCGTCGCGGGGGATGAAGTGACGGTTGAGCTGGCTCTGCTCTAAACCCGGTCCGCTTGCGCCACACTGTCGCTGGCACGCAGGCTGCTGACGATGCGGGTCAGGTGGGCGAGATCCTGCACTTCCAGATCGACTTCATAGGTGTGGAAGGGGTCATCGCGCTGGGTCAGCAGCAGGTTCATGACATTGGCATTGTTGCGCGCGAATGTTCCCGCCATTTCAGCCAAAGTGCCCGGACGGTTGTAGAGCACGACCTGCAGGCGCCCCACCGCACCATACGAATGCTCGCCCCATGACAGGTCAATCCAATCGGCATCGACGCCATTGGCCAGTTCGAGGCAATCGATGGCGTGTACCTCCACGCCCTTGCCCTTGATGCGCAGGCCCACGATGCGGTCACCCGGCACCGGATGGCAGCATTGGGCGAGGCTGAAGCCCATGCCGGGCGTGAGGCCCTTGATGCTGATCGCACGTCCCTGCGCGGGCTCTTCCGGCAAGTCCGACGTGCTGCCAGGAACGAGCGCCTCCATCACCTCGCGATCGCTCAACTTGGCCGAGCCGATGGCGAACATCAAATCGTCCTCGTCCTCAATCTCGAGCCTCTCGACCGCCGCCTTGATCGCCTTCTTGCCGACCTTGGCGGGCAGGCGCTCGACGATCTCCTCGAACAGCTTTGTGCCGATTTCGGCGATTTCCGCCCGCTCCTTCAACCGCACCGCACGGCGGATGGAGGCGCGCGCCTTGCCGGTAACCACAAAGCCCAGCCAGGACAGCTGCGGCGAGACCTCCTTGCCCTTGATGATCTCCACCACATCGCCGTTGGCAAGTTCTGTCCGCAATGGCATGTGCCGACCGTTGATCTTGGCCCCCACCGTCCGCGCACCAAGATCGGTATGCACGGCAAAGGCAAAATCCACCGCGGTCGCACCCTTGGGAAGCTGGAACAAGGTGCCCTTGGGCGTGAAGGCGAAGATGCGGTTCTGGTAGATGGCCAGCTTGGTATGTTCGAGCAGTTCCTCCGCGTCGTGGCTGGCATCGACGATCTCGATCAGATCGCGCAGCCATCTCACTTCGCCATCGGGGCGGTCTTCCTGCTTGTAGGCCCAGTGTGCGGCGAGGCCGAACTCGTTTGTCCGGTGCATCTCGCGTGTGCGGATCTGCACTTCAACGCGCATCGATCCGGCATGGATCAGCGTGGTGTGCAGCGAACGATAGCCATTGGTCTTGGGTGTTGAGATGTAGTCCTTGAAACGCCCGGGAACCATCTTCCACGCGGAGTGCAGCACGCCCAGCGCGCGGTAACAATCTTCCACGCTGCCGGTCAGCACGCGGAAGGCCATGATATCGGTGATCTGGTCAAAGCTGACATGCCGCTCGGACATCTTGTGCCAGATCGAATAAGGGTGCTTTTCCCGGCCCGCGACCTCGACCTGCACACCCGCTTCTGCCAGCGCCTGCTTGATCTTCAGTGCGATAGCATCGACCTGCCCGCCTTCTGACGAACGGATCTGTTCGAGGCGCGAGGTAATGGTGGCATAGGCTTCTGGCTCTAGCTGCTCGAAGGCCAGCAACTGCATCTCGCGCATATATTCGTACATGCCCACACGTTCTGCCAGCGGGGCATAGATATCCATCGTCTCGCGCGCGATGCGGCGGCGCTTTTCCGGGTCCTTGATGAAATGGAGCGTGCGCATGTTGTGCAGCCGGTCCGCCAGCTTGACCAGCAGCACGCGCAGATCCTCGCTCATCGCCAGCAGGAACTTGCGCAGGTTTTCGGCTGCGCGCTCGTTCTCGGGCATTTGTTCGATCTTGGAGAGCTTGGTTACCCCGTCGACGAGCCGCGCGATGTCCGGGCCGAAGTTCTTCTCGATATCCTCGATCGTCGCCAGCGTGTCTTCCACCGTATCGTGGAGCAGCGCGGTGATGATGGTTTCCTGGTCCAGCTTGAGATCGGTCATCAGTCCGGCGACTTCTACCGGATGGCTGAAATAGGGATCGCCACTGGCACGCTTTTGCGAACCATGCTTCTGCACGGTGTAGACATAGGCGCGGTTGAGCAGCGCCTCGTCGGCGTCCGGATCATAGGTTTTGACCCGCTCAACAAGTTCGTACTGGCGCAGCATGGTGCCCTAGATGTGCGGTTTGGAGGGCTTCAGGGCAAGGGGGAAGTGAATCATGTTCTAATCTCATTGTTCGCCGTGCATCAGTGTGTTAGCTGTGTGGCACACCTTGGAGGATGCAAGCATGGGCGAGTTCAGGCAATTCGAGATCAAACTTCCGATGCGGATTGCGGTACTTTGGGCAGCGGCCTTCGGTTGCTACGTCTATGGCGACCTGCTCAGTCATTGGGTGCCGGGGGCGCAGGAGCGAATGGACGCTGGCCAGATGGGGCCGCTCGGAACCGTTACTCCGGGGCTGCTCGCGGGGATCGGAGTATTCATGTCGATCCCGGCGCTCATGATCGCCCTCTCGGTGATACTCCCGGCGCAATGGAGCCGCTGGCTCAACTTGGTGTTGGGAGTAATCTACACGCTTCTCGTGGCCTCCTCGTTGCTCTCGGCGCCACCCTTCTACGTGTATCTTTCGGGGGTCGCTGTGATCCTTACAGCGTCGATCGCCTGGCTCGCCTGGAGCTGGCCGAAGCAGCAATCATAGAAGCTTGACCTAGCTCCACGTCACCTCGGGCGGCAGGCTCATCAGAATGGCATCGATATTGCCGCCGGTCTTGAGGCCGAACAATGTGCCCCGGTCATAGACCAGGTTGAATTCGACATAGCGACCGCGCCATTCGAGCTGCTGCTTCTTTTCCTCTGCCGTCCATTCCTGCCCCATGCGCTTCCTCACGATGGCGGGGAAGGCATCGAGGAAGGCTTCGCCCACGTCCCGGGTGAAAGCGAAATTACGCTCGAATTCAGCTCCATCCGCGCATTCGAGATGGTCATAGAAAATGCCGCCGACGCCGCGGGAAACATTACGGTGGGGGATGAAGAAATAGTCATCCGCCCATTTCTTGAACCTGTCGTAATAGGTGGGGTTATGCGCGGCGCAGGCCGCACGGAAACGGGCGTGGAAGGCGTCGGTATCCTCCTGGTAGGGAATGGGTGGATTAAGGTCCGCCCCGCCGCCAAACCATGCCGCCTGCGTGGTCAGGAATCTTGTGTTCATATGCACGGCGGGCACATGCGGATTGGCCATATGCGCGACGAGCGAAATTCCGGTGGCCGTAAAACCGGGATTATCCTCGTCCGCGCCGTTGATCGTCCTGGCGAACTGCGGGGCGAATTCGCCGGAGACGGTGGAAACGTTGACGCCCACCTTTTCGAACACCTTACCCTTCATCTGGCCGCGCACGCCGCCGCCGCCCTCGGTCCCGTCATCGGTATCGCGGTCCCAGGGCGTATATTCGAATGCTGCGTCGGAGCCTGCCTCGCTCTCTATCGCTTCGAATTCGGCGCAGATCCGGTCACGCAGGGACTCGAACCAGTCGCGGGCTTGTCGGGTTTGATCTTTCCAGTCCATGCCTCCCCCTTGCCAAACCCCTCGCCGCGCGGCAAGTGGAGCTGATGGTTCCCGTTTCGTTCGCTTTCGATTTTTGTGGTGAGGAATTCCGCCTCACGCGAGCGAATGCGCTGTTCTGGCCGCGCGAAAATGCGTTACTTGTGGCAGACCTGCATCTGGAAAAGTCGAGCTTCTTTGCAGGGCATGGCCAGTTCCTTCCCCCCTACGACAGCCGCGAAACGCTCGAGCGCCTCGCAAATGCCGTGAAGGACACCGGCGCGCGCCGCGTCTATACGCTGGGCGACAATTTCCACGATGCCGAAGGGTCGCTGCGGCTGGAGAATCATGCGGCGGGCATGCTCGATGCCCTCACCCGCGCGCTCGACTTCGTCTGGATCACCGGCAATCACGATGGCGAGCAGCGTCCCCAGTGCGGGGGCACGTTCTTCGAAGAGCTGGAACTGGCAGGCATGGTCCTGCGGCACGAAGCCAGACGCGGCGAGACACGCCCGGAGTTGTCCGGCCATTTCCACCCGCGCCTGAAAATTGCGGTGCGCGAAAAGCACATCCGCCGCCCATGCGCCGTGGTGAGCAAGGATGCGCACGGGTCAGGGCGCATGATTCTGCCAGCCTTCGGTTCACTCACCGGCGGCATGGATGCAGCCGACCCCGCAATCCTTGACGCGCTGCAACCCGCGACGACCATCGATGCCATGGTACCGGCCGAAAAAAGGCTCGCCCGCTTCCCGATTTGGCGCAAAGCGGCGTGATCCACATCCCCCTAGCCTAGAGGGAGAATCCTCACTACATAGGCGCCACACAACCACGGTTACAGGAGCAACGCCCATACCTCGTCCACCCCGCCGCACGATGGCACCGCCGAACAAATCCGGCCCACGTTACGATGAATTCATCCAGTCCGAGAAAGTTCGCGTCATTGACGAAAATGGCGAGAACCTTGGCGTCATGTACACCGAAGAAGCGATCGAACAGGCAGCCGATGTCGGCCTGAACCTGGTCGAAGTCTCGCCCAATGCAGACCCGCCCGTGTGCAAGTTCCTTGATGTCGGGAAGTACCGCTACGAAGCGCAGAAGAAGGCGAACCTGGCTCGCAAGACTCAGAAGACGCAGGACATCAAGGAAATCAAGATGCGTCCGAACATCGATGATCACGATTACGATGTGAAGATGAAGGCGATGAACAAGTTCATCGACAATGGCGACAAGGTGAAGGTCACCCTGCGCTTTCGTGGGCGTGAAATGGCGCACCAGCACCTGGGCATGGATCTGCTCAAGCGCGTGCAGGACGACATGGCGGAAAACGCCAAGGTCGAGGCGTTTCCCAGGCTTGAAGGCCGCCAGATGCTGATGGTTCTGGCACCGAAGTAAGTTTCGGCAGGCGGAGGCTTTTACCTCCGCCGCCAGTCTTCCTTACAATTCAATCCCGAATTCGAGGCCGAAGGAGGTCTCTGACAGGTGGATATCGGCTTCGCCGCCGCCATAGGGCAGCGGAATCGAACCTGAGCCCTGCACCTCGTTTCTCGGTGCGTGCATGATGAAGCCCGTCAATTCCATTCCGTTACCGATGCCCACGGTGGCACCGGCAGTGAAATGGTCCTGCACCACGCCGGGTGCGAGGATGTTGAGGAAGGTTTCCGAAGCGGGAACGGGGTTCTGCGACCTGCCGTAGCCTGCGCGCACCGTCAAATCCGCGTTCACAGTGTAATCCGCGCCGATCTTGAAGACGGTGATGTCCTTCCAGCCGAAGCCCGGACCGTTGTCCGCACCGAAGGGAACGCCCGCAAACAGCGGGGAAAGCGGATTGCCGACCGACTGCACGCCTGAATATTCGATACGCTTGATGTCGGCGGCAAGGGTGATGTCCTCCACCGGCTTGATCGCAATTCCCGCGCCATAGGACGTGGGAACGTCAAATCCGCCCTGCTGTGCGAACAGGCCCGCATATTTGTCGAACTTGTCCGACCAGATGGTCGATTGGTAGAATCCGCCGATGGAGACCTGATCGGTCAGCTCCCCATAATAGCCCAGCCGTATGCCGGCTCCGAATGCCCAGCTATTGCCGCGGTTGGTAAAATTGGCCGGATCGGCGGACGCAACAGCAAATGGCTGGATGCCATTGGCGCGAAAGCCCTGGATCAGCAGGATCGGCGAAACGCCAAAACTGTGCCCTTCTGCAAATTCCACCGCTGCAGTCGGGGTGATAAATATCTGCTTCAGGTCGACACCCGCCGTTCCGCTCGCGCCGAAAGCGGCGAAGGGATTGGCAGCTTTGTATGTGGTGTTCATGCCGCCATTGCCATTGATCGCCAGTGACACTGTCACGCTGTCGGACAGCGGCCGGACGTAAGCGAATTCGGGCAGGATATAGGGATTGGCCCCGTTGCCGCTGTAATCGCCATCCAGACCCGCGCCATTGCCGGAGATGCTGGCCCCGCGCCGGGGGACAAAGATCTCGACCCCCACATCCATGCGCGCATCGACAGCGGTGATGCTGGCGGGGTTGTTGGCCGCAGACATGCCGTCTTGCGGATAGGCAATCGCAACACCCCCCATGCCCTTCGCCTTCGCGCCGATACCGTTGAGGAAATAGCCATCCGTCGCCTGCGCGCTCGTGCCGCCAAGCGCGGCCAATGCGCCGCCTGCCAAGGCCAGTGCCCGAAGATCTTTGTAGCGCAAGCCGAAGCTGCGCGATTTCGTGCCGATCATGTTTGAAAACTCCTGCGAAACCCGTTGCGCAGCCTGTTGTGCTGCTTCGATCGTCGCAGATGGCAATCCAGCCCGCCATTGGAAACTGATAGTTTCTAGGAAAACCAAAATATTTTCTTTCGCGCAATCGCCGGGAACAGATCTGCCGGGACTAGGCGGGCTCCCATAATTCCAGTGGATTGCCCGAACGTACGAAAACGCAGCCAATCCCCAGAACCTTGCCGTCCTCCACAAGCGCCTCCTTGCCGTATGTGCCTCAAAGGCTAGGATCGAAGCCGAGAGTGGAGGGAGAGCAAATTGTCGCCAAACGCACCTGCATCGCGTGCGCGCCGGATCGGCTTCTGGATCGGGCTTGCCGGATTCGCGGCGACCCTGCTGCTGCCCGCGCCAGCCGCCATGCCGCAAGAGGCCTGGCATGTGGCCGGGCTGGTTGTCTTGATGGCTGCTTGGTGGATGACCGAAGCCATACCGCTGACCGCAACAGCGCTTTTGCCCTTTGTCGTGCTGCCCTTTTCCGGCGGCGGAACGGCGCGCGAGGTAGCCGGCAACTACTATTCCCCGACGCTGTTCCTGCTGCTGGGCGGTGCCTTCATCGCGCTGGCTATAGAGCGCACCGGCCTGCACAAAAGGCTGGCCCTGTTCCTGCTCTCGCTGCTTGGCGACCGCGGCGGTTCAACGGGCATTCTTGTCGCCTTCATGGTGGCTGCGGCCATTCTCTCCAACATCATCTCCAATACATCGACCGCCCTGATCATGATGCCGATGGCGCTGGCCGTGCTTGCCGGTGGTGGAGCGATGGGAGAAGACAGGCTCGGCCTCAGCGGGGCTCTGCCGATGGGCATCGCCTTTGCCGCAAGCATTGGTGGGCTGGGTACAATCATCGGATCGCCGACCAACGCCATTGCCGTTGCACTGCTTAAGGAAACCATAGGGTTGGAGATCAGCTTCGTCCTGTGGGCGGCATTCGGCATTCCCGTTGTGCTGGTAGGAGTGCCGCTGGCGGCTCTCATCATCAGCAAGGTACAGCAGGTAGCCAGCCACCCGTTCGACAGCGCGGCTGCCCGCCAGGCGATCGACCCGCATGGTCCATGGACCGTTGCCGAGCGCCGTCTGGTGCCGGTTATTGCGGTCACCTTCCTGCTATGGATGACGCGTCCGGTGCTGGAGGGCTTCCTGCCCGAGGATTCCCTGACCGACGGCACCATTGCCATCCTTGCAGGCTTTGCCCTGTTCATCCTGCCCGATGGCACCGGGCGGCGCCTGCTGGTGTGGAAGGAGGCGGACCGCGCACCCTGGGGCGTGATCATGATGTTCGGGGGCGGACTGGCGCTGGCTGCGGCCATGACCCGCACCGGCCTTGCCGACTGGCTGGGCCAGGCATTGCTGCCGCTTTCCAGCGTACCGATGGTGTTGGTCGCGCTGGCGCTGGTAGGCATGGTCATTCTGGTGACCGAGTTTGCCAGCAATGTCGCCACGGCGAGCGGCATCATCCCGGTCGTCGCCAGCCTTGCCGCGGCACTGGGCGGAGATCCGATGCTGCTCGCCATGCCCGCTGCGCTGGCGGCAAGCTGGGGCTTCATGTTGCCGGCCGGAACCGGCCCCAATGCCATTGCCTGGGCAACCGGACGCATCCAGCTTCCCCGCATGGTTGGCGCTGGCCTGGTCCTCGACCTCGCCGGCATTTTCCTGCTCGTCGGCGTGTGCTGGGCGGTTGCCGGCCTGTTGTAACTTCAGGAAACCCGGCTCAGGGGTGCAATAAGCGGCAAAACGCCTTGCCCACCTTCGCCGGGCACAGCTATGACATCGGCCAGGCCCGCAATCGGGACAGATTCAAAAAAGGAACGGGAACACAGTGCTCCGCAAATCCTCTCTTCTGCTGAGTGTCGCTGCATGCGGCGCTTTGCTCGCCTCCTGCGGAGGCAACAACACGCCCGATCCCACGCCCACGCCCACGCCCACGGATACGGCGACACCGACCCCGACGCCAACGCCTCCGCCCGATTTCAATTTCGGTCAGGATTTCACCTCCACCGGCGGCATGAACTACATCCATGCCTATTTCACGGCGACCGGAAATCCGGAGGTATTCAGCGATGCCTCTCGTGTGTCCGGCTCCGGAGGCATCAGTTTCACCGTCTCGCCCGAGACGATCCTCTACTATTTCCCCGATTTCCAGAACGTGGTCGAGTTTACCGAGGACCATATCGTCAGCATTTCGCCATCGTTGCGCAGCTATGCCAACGGCGGGGAAACGCTGTTGATCGAGCGCCCGTACAACCATGCTTTGCGCGTGAAATACCAGCGCAGCGATTCAGGCATTGTCGAAACTGTGCCGGGCAATCTGCGCAGCCAGAGGGTGACGCTTCTGGGCCTGCCCATCACCACTACCGAAGCCATAACCACCGATCTTTCCTATACGGGGACACCGGAGGTTGCAGGCGGCAATCCGGGAACGACCTTGCCCGACGGCGTACTGACGCAGGGGACCACTTTTGCCGTGACCGCAGCCACTTCGGCAGTGACCGGAACCATCCGGGTCTTCGACAATGATGGCGTCCCGACGCAGGTAGCCGAGCTGAGCTTTTCCACCACGCTTCTGGCAAACCAGACTTTTACCGGCGACATTGCCGACACGACCTACGGCTTCACAGGGCGCTACTTCGGTTCGCTCGTGGGGCCCAACCGGGATGAGTTCATCCTGGTCTTTGCCGCCTCACACACCAACGGGCGCAAATATGTCGGCAGCCTGATCGGCGACTAGATCCTGGTCAGCGGCTGTCGAGGCCGTGCCGGGCGAGAAATTCGTCCAGCAGGGCAGCGACCGCGACATTGTTCAAATCGGCAAAGGGCATATGCGTGTTGCCCGTGAGCCCTTCACCCTCGAGCATGAGGATTTCGGCCTTGCCGCCGCGCGCATTGACCAGTTCCACGAACTGGCGGCACTCCTCCAGCTTGGCGGCCCAGACGGGGTTCGCCTCGATATTGTCGCCCCAGACGAATTGCATGGGGATGGTCAGCAGGCGCCGGAACTCGGCCTCGCTCACCTGCAACGGGCCAAAGGGACTGTCGGGCGCATCGGGACCCTCCCCTTCCGGGAATAGATAGCCGGGATTCTCGTATGCCACGATCGCGCGGACGTTGTCGGACAATGTAGCGGCCAGCAGCGCCCGCAGCCCGCCCGCCGACGAGGTCACGGCAATAGCGCCTTCCACCTCGTCGAATGCCTGCGCTGCAACTTCTGCCTCCCGCCGCACCGCTTCGAGAGTATCGAATTCATTGTAGCGTGCGCGCATCGCCTGGTTGAGCGCAACCGGATTGGTAGTGGGAAACTGCACACCTTCGAACCATTGCAACCATCCAGAGCCGAAACGCCAGGAGGTGAAATTCTGCTGGTCGCGTCCCGCCTGCGGAACATAGTCATGCGCGACGCAATCCCAATTGGCACGCCCTACGCCGGGGCCCTCCCACAAGAGCGCCGGATATCCGCGCCGCAGGAAAAGGCTCTGGAACCCTTCGTCGCCAATCCAGTTATGCTGCCACACGAATGTGCTGGAGGAGTGCCAGAAGAGCAGCTTTTCATCCCGCGGATTGGCGGGGATCTGATATTCCAGAAATCCGTGGCCGCAGGATTGGTAGACGTCATCACCGCCAAGCGTCAGCGCACCACCGATGGCCATGCTGCCCTGTTTGAATATCGCGATCGGAGCGTCTTGCGCTGCCAACGGCGCACACCAGATTGCCGCGCACCCTGCGGCAACCAGCGCTGTCTTCACGCCTTCCACTCCCGCCGTTCCTCCGCCTGCCGCAGCACCTCGTATGCCAGCTGGAAAGCCTGAAAGGCCTTGGCCGCTTCCGCATCGCCGGGGCGCACATCGGGATGCACCTCCTTGGCCTTCGCGCGCCATGCCTTCTTCACTTCTTCAAAGGCAACATCCGCCTCGAGGCCGAGCACCTCCAGCGCGCGCATTTCATCCGCGCTGCGCGACCCGTCACCGCTACCGGCCCAGCCATAATGCTGTGCCTCGGCATAACCTGCGCTCTCCTGCCGTTCGGACTGGGCGCGACGGGCAGCCTCTTCCTTGTCGAGGCCTTCGAAATAGTCCCAGCGCTTGTTGTATTCCGCCGCATGCTGCTGGCAGAAATACCATCGCTCCTTGCTGTTGGGGCTTTTGGGGGCAGGGCAATCGCCCGGCTCGTCGCAATTGTGGCGGTCGCATATGCGCACATTCACGGCCTCGCGAGAGCGACCGTAGCCACCCCAGCGCGGGAACCCCCAATTATCGGACCGACCGACGCGGGCCATCAGCGAAACCTTATCTTCAACATCGGATGACTATAGGTGCTGCAACGCGGCGTTGGAACAGCAAGTTGACCACTATGGGTACGATACAATTGCTTACCAATGCTGCATTGCAATATTCCTGTCCTTCCCTAACTGACTGGCTACAGAACCAACCAACGGATGTTACCTTGAGCAAGCAACTGGCCCTTTCCGCTGCATTGTCCACCTTTGCGATGGCGGCTTTCGTGTTGTCGGCCACGCCCAATGCATTGGATGCATCCGCCACGAATACGGGCGCGGAAGCCCAAACCTCCGCGCCCGCGTTCGGGCAGGCTGTCGCACTGCCCGTTTTCAACGACTAGATCAATCGATCAGCACGGTCACCGCACGGCGGTTGCGTGCCCATGCGCTTTCGGTCGATCCGGTTGCGGCTGGGCGTTCCTCACCATAGCTGACGGTGCGCAGGCGGTTTTCCGACACGCCCAGGCTGACCAGGTAGTTCTTGGCCGCATTGGCGCGGCGCTCACCCAGCGCAAGGTTGTAGTCGCGCGTGCCGCGTTCGTCGGCATGGCCTTCGACCGTGGCATTGGCGCGGCCATATTGCAGCAGATATTCCGCCTGCGCGCGCAGGGCGGCAGCGTCTTCGCTATCGATGTCGAACTTGTCGGTATCGAAGAAGATGACGTCGCGGCCGGACATGGTCTGCGAGAAATGGGCCTGCGAACCGGCAACGGGTCCGGTCGGCGTTGGCGTAGCAGCCGGTGCCCGCGTGGCAGCCGGGGCCGGAGCTGGGGTCTGCACGGGAGCAGGCGGCAGTTCTTCCGGCGGTTTCTTGGAACATGCGGCCAGGGCCAAAACGCTGGTGGCGGCAAGAATGATGAATTTATTAGACATTCCAGTATCCTCCTTAACAAATGGCGTGGGATATCCGCCCTTGGGGACAAACTACCTACGGCAAAACCGGGCCCCACGCCGGGTCTGACGCTCCAACCGGCGTGTTAAGGCGACGTTCGTTCTCACCGGTCAGGTCGACCTGCCAGATTGACGTCTCGCCCGTACCACGCTCGGTACGGAAAAACTGGATGATGCGGCCATTGGGTGCCCAGGTGGGCGCCTCGTCATGCCAGGCATCGGTTAAATCGCGCATATTGCGCCCGTTGGTATCCATCACCGCGATGCGAAAATCACCAACAATATGGGTAAACGCGATCTGGTCTCCGCGCGGGCTCCATTCGGGCGTACCGGCACGGCCGCCGAAAAAGGTGATGCGGCGCTGGTTGGAGCCGTCGGCATCCATCACGTAGATCTGCTGGCTGCCCGACCGGTCGCTCTCGAAAACGATCTTGCTGCCATCGGGAGAAAAGGACCCGCCCACATCGATGCCGGGCGTATTGGTCAGCCGCACCGGCGTGCCGCCGCCCGCAGGAATACGGTAAATATCCGTGTTGCCGCCAATCGCCATCGAATAGAGCAGATAGCGCCCGTCCGGGCTCCAGCGCGGCGCGAATGTGGGATTGCTGCTCTGCGTCACCAGCGTCTGCTGCCCGCTATCGACATCGTAGACATAGATGCGCGGATTGCCGTCGAGGTAGGAGAGATAGGCGATCTTGGAATAATCGGGCGAATAGCGCGGCGTCAGCGCGGTTGATCGGCCATTGGTGATGAAGCGGTGGTTCGCCCCGTCGCTATCCATGATGGCAAGACGCTTGGTGCGGTTATCCTTGGGGCCGGTCTCGGCAATATAGGCGATGCGGCTGTCGAAGAAGGGGCTCTCGCCCGACAGGCGCGAATAGACGAGATCGGCACATTTGTGCGCGGCGCGGCGCCACTCGGCGGGCTGTACCACCCAGCCTTCGCGCACCAGCTGTTCTTCCAGAACCACGTCATAGAGATAGCAGCCTACGGTAAGGCGCCCGTCGGCATTGGCGCGGACATAGCCCTGCACCAGCATTTCTGCCGAGCGACCCCGCCATGTACCCCAGGCAGGTTCGGACACCTGCGCATAATTCGGGCGCGGCAGCGAGTCCGGTCCGACCGGGCGAAACAAGCCATTGTTCCGCAAGTCATTGTAGACGATGCGCGACAACTCATGACCCAGCGCGCTTGTACCCTGCGCATTGGCGGGCGTGGCCACATCCTCGTTGGTTGCAAAGCTGGCGATGGCAATGCCGAGATCCTGCCAGCTTTCGGCAGTCACGGTAACTGTTGTGCCATCACCCTCCTGCTCGATCGTTTCCAGCTCCTCTTCCGGAAGCGTCAGCTGCTGCGCGGATGCAGGAGCTGCTATGCCGAAGGCAAGACAGGCTAAAATCGAGGAAAGGAGAAATCTGATCTTCATTGGGCCAACTCATTGTTGAAATTCGACGTTACCACGCGCCAGCCGGAATAGAAGCGCTCGGGCAAATTAAAAGGCGCGGCCAGGCGAACTGCGCGCACGGCCTGTTCCCGGTGCCTGCTTTGCTGCGTGCGGTTCGCGTTCGTTATACCTGTGGTTTCGACGACCTCCGGATTGCCGTTCAGGCTGCCATCGCGATTCAGGCGAAACCGGACCACCGTGACAAGCCGTTCCACCTCAACGCCAGAAGGCGGGTTCCAGTGTGGTTTGAGCTGGCGGATGATGGCCGCGTTGATACTGGCTTGCTGCTGCGCCGAGGGACGATCCCCCGGTGTCCCCTCTGTCCCGTCCGCATCACTCAAGCCCTGGCGCAGGTCATCCATCCGGCTGCTGCCCGCATTGCGCGTGGCGGTGGGTGCCGGCGTGGGGCGACTGCTGGCTGCCGGTGTCGGTGTAGGCCGTGTGACACGCTGGATGCGCGGAGTTTCGGCAACGCGCGGACGCGGTTCGGGTGGCGGAACCTCTGCCACCTCGGGTATCGGTGCAAGTTCGGGTGCAGCGGCCACAGCAGGGTTTGCCGACGGGTCCGGCGCGGTGCTCTCCAACGATACGTCGGTGGCAAGGCTCACCGTGATGCGTTGGGGCGGCGTGTTAGGAGCCATGCTGTCATCCTGCAGCACCAGGGCAAGTGCGAGCGCGACATGCGCACTCCCGGCGACCAGCAGGCCGAGCTTTTCCTCGCGGGAAAGGTTCGCAAATGGAGCCATCGCAGACAAGGTTATGGCGCCTCGGATGAACTGTCGCTGATCATGGTAATGGAATTGAACCCGGCGCGGTTCAGTTCACCCATCACCGCCATGACGCGGCCATAATCGATCGACCGGTCCGCTCGCAGCGCCACGATCGGCTTTTCGTTGCTGCCTTCGGCGATGATCTCATCGAGAGCGACGGGGAAGCCGCCCGGTTCAATGGCAACATCATCGATGTAGATCAGACCGTCGGAATCCACCGCAACCGTGATCTGGTCCGGATCCTGGTCCAGCGGATTGGCGCGGCTTTCGGGCAGTTCCACCGGCACGCCGCTCGCCAGCAAAGGCGCGGTGACCATGAAAATGATCAGCAGCACCAGCATCACGTCCACAAAAGGCGTAACGTTGATTTCCGCCATCGGCGCGCGGCGCCTGGACCGGCCGCGGCGACTTGAGGCGTGGAGGCCCATTGCCATTTATGCGCCTTCCAGCTGGCGGCTGGACTGTGCATGCACGCGGTCCGCGAAACGCTGCAGCCTGGCCTCGAAGCTATCCACATTGTGGGAGAAGCGGTTGTAGGCGATCACCGCCGGGATGGCGGCAAACAGGCCAATCGCGGTGGCGAAGAGTGCTTCGGAAATGCCCGGCGCCACCACGGCGAGCGAGGAGTTGTTCTGCATGCCGATCTGGAAGAAGCTGTTCATGATGCCCCAAACGGTACCGAACAGGCCCACAAAGGGCGCGACGGAACCGGTCGTGGCGAGGAAATTGAGCCGCTCGGCCAGCTTGTCGGCCTCCACTGCGACCTGCCCTTCCATCGCCTGGGCTATGCGGGCGGAAGTCGCCGCGCGGTCCTTCACGCCGCCCTTGGTCGAGCG
>JAHEBH010000052.1 GCA_024642335.1 Erythrobacter sp. | reverse complement strand
GGACTACCACGCCAACCGTTGGTGACGCTGGTAATGTAGCCCGACTGGAACAATCCATTCCCATCATAGACATAGTTGGTGAATGCGCCCGGCACACATTGCGCCCGTGCCGATCCACCCGGCCCGTTGGCATTCTGCTGACAACCAATCGGGTAGGTATTGTATTCCGAAAGGTCAGGAGCGGTTTCGTAAGTATATTCACCCCAGGCATTGGTCGAATGCGAGCGAATGAATTCCGCCGTCACCTTCGTGCCGCCATCCAGCGTTTCATATTGCGCTGAAACCACCATACCGTCGCGCTGGCGGTTGTATTCCTGCGTACGGAACTGGCCACCCATGGGGGCATACCGGAGAGACGCGTAATCGGCGAAGCCATCTGCGCCCGCAGTCTCGGCAGTTCCGCAAGCCGCTCCGCTTGCCGGCAGGGTAAAGCTGTCGCCATCGCCGGGAAGCGGGTTACGGCATACCGCCGTATTGGCTGTATTTGCAGCAGTAACCGAGGCGCCATCACGCGTCTGGAAGTTGGAAATCTGCAGGCCGTCGGCACGGCTTTTCACCTGCGAATAGGATCCCGACACCAGCAGCCCGAAAGTGCCGCTGTCCGTATCCCATGTATTGCTGACCATGCCGGAGACCGTGGGCGACCACTCTTTGCCAAGATCGCCGTAATTGGCTTCCGCGCTGAAACCAAAGTGGAAACCACTGCGATCAAGCGGCTTGCGGGTAACCAGGTTCACCGTGCCAGCCAAGCCACCTTCAATGAGGTCCGCAGTAGCATTCTTGTTGATGATGACCGCGCCAAGCATCTCGGACGGAACGTCGGCAAAGTTCAGCGCCTGTCCGCCGATACCGGCTGCAAAGGCGGTGCGGCCGTTGAATTCCGAACGCACGAAGTTGAGGCCGCGGATAACCACGCCCGAACCTTCGACCGAGAAGTGGTCAGGGTCGTTCGAACCGGCAAAGCGGTTGATTGCGATACCGGGAACGCGCTGCAGCGCTTCGGTCACCGAGCGATCAGGCAAGGCGCCGATGTCTTCCGCCGTAATGGCATCGACCACCGTATCCGAGGTGCGCTTGATGTTCTGTGCGGATGCGAGCGACTGGCGGATGCCGGTCACCACGATCAGGTCTTCATCGTCCGCATCTTCTTCCTGCGCCACCGCGACGCCAGACGCGAGCATGCCGCCCAGAGCGACCATGGACGCGCTTGCGCGCAGCAACCTACGAAACTTTCGAGTATCGGCGATAGTTCCCTCGCCACGAAGCACATTTGCCTTCGACACCGGCTCTTCCTCCCCATGTTAGCGCTACCATATATTTTCGTAGCGCTTCCCGTTCTTATTGGGGCCATGCATATCGCCCCATTAGCGCCTTGGCAAGAGGGTACGCTCAGGACTAAGAAGAAGGGCAATAGAGAAAGTCTGGCGGGCGAGGCATAGTGGCAACACAAGAAAATGTTAACGATATCACGCGCGTGGTGATTGTCGGTGGAGGAACTGCCGGCTGGATGGCCGCGGCCGCACTGTCAAAATATCTGGCGGACGGGCGCCGGCAATTCGTTCTGGTGGAATCCGATGCCATCGGAACCGTGGGTGTGGGTGAAGCCACCATCCCGCCGATTCGCAGCTTCAACGGCATGCTTGGCCTTGACGAGAACGAATTCCTTCGCGCCACCAAGGGCACGTTCAAGCTCGGCATCGAATTCGTCAACTGGGGCAAGCAGGGCGACCGCTATTTCCATCCCTTCGGCGAATATGGCCAGGACCTGCACGGCATCACCTTCCATCAGCTCTGGCTGCGCGCGGTGACCATGGGCCAGCAGGTAGGCGGCATCCACGAATATTCGATGAGTTCCATGGCGGCGATGACGGGGCGATTCGGCCGCCCGGCTCCCGGAGCCAGATCGCTTGTCTCGCAACTGGGTTACGCCTTCCATTTCGACGCCAGCCTCTATGCCGCTTTTCTGCGCCGCATGGCCGAGGCGCAGGGGACCATCCGGCGCGAAGGCAAGGTCGCCCATGTCCACCGCGATGGCGAAAGCGGCGATGTCACGGCGCTGGAACTGGAGGGCGGCGAGAAGATCGCGGGCGATCTCTTCATCGATTGTTCGGGCTTCCGCGGCTTGCTGATCGAGCAAGCGCTGGAAACCGGCTATGAGGACTGGAGTCATTGGCTGCCGATGGACCGGGCCATTGCGCTGCCGACATCCAATGTTGCCACGCCCCCGCCCTTCACGCGCTCGACCGCACACGGGGCAGGGTGGCAATGGCGCATTCCCCTGCAGCACCGCATGGGCAATGGCCACGTCTTCTCCAGCGTCTATATGGACAGCGAAGAGGCGACCCGCATCCTGCTCGAACATGTCGAGGGCGAACCGCAGGCCGAACCGCGCGAGCTGCGCTTTGTTACCGGAATGCGGCGCAAGAGCTGGAGCCACAATGTCATCTCGCTGGGCCTGTCATCGGGCTTCATTGAACCGCTTGAATCGACCAGCATCCACCTCATCCAGAACGGCATCCAGCGGCTCTTCGCACTGTTCCCGGACAAGGCCATCAGCCCGGTCGAACGCGACGAATACAATCGCGGCATGCGCGAGCTTTACGAGGACGTGCGCGACTTCATCATCCTGCACTACAAGGCCACCCAGCGCGGCGACACCGCATTCTGGCGCTATGTCCGCGACATGGATGTACCCGAGAGCCTGATGCGCAAGATGGAGTTGTGGCGCCTGCATGGCCGCGTCTTCCGCGAGAATGCCGAGCTCTTCGCCCTGCCCAGCTGGGTGGCGGTTATGCTGGGGCAGAATATCTGGCCCGACCGGCACGATCCGATGGCCGATACGCTCGATCCGGAAAAGGTCGCTGCCGCCATGGCGCAAATGCGCGAAGATTATCGCCGCACCGCAGAAGCGTTGCCGACGCAGGAGCAGTTCCTGCGCCAGGCCGGTGCATGGGCAGATGACATGGATGCCACCTCACCTGCATGGAGCTTCGCGACCTCATGAGCGCACAACCCATTCGCGAAGTGGTGATTGTCGGCGGAGGAACCGCCGGGTGGATGGCGGCTGCGGCCATATCGAAGATCATGGGAGCCTTTCCTGGTCTATCCATCCGCCTCATTGAAAGCGAGGCGATCGGCACCGTCGGCGTGGGCGAGGCAACTATCCCGCAGATCAACCATTTCAACAAGCTGCTGGGGATCGACGAGAACGAGTTCGTGCGCGAAACGCATGCGACCTACAAGCTGGGGATCGAATTCGTCGACTGGACGCATCTGGGCGACCGCTACATCCATCCCTTTGGCTTTTACGGCATCGACATGCTGGGGATCGAATTTCACCATTTCTGGCTGAGGGGCCGCGAACTGGGGGATACTGCACAGCTCGATGCCTATTCGATCGGCGCGGTGGCGGGCAAGGCGAACAAGTTCTTCTGGCCGCAGCCAGACCAGCCCAATTCGCCGCTGGCGCGGCTTGGTTACGCCTTCCAGTTCGATGCCGGGCGCTACGCCCGTTACTTGCGCGGCCTGGCGGAGACACGGGGCGTCACCCGCATCGAAGGCCGCATTACCGAGGTCGAGCAGGACCCGGAAAGCGGCTTTGTCACCGCGGTGAAGCTGGAGAATGGCGAGCGCGTTGCGGGCGAGCTGTTTATCGATTGTTCGGGCTTCCGTTCGCTGCTGCTGGGTCAGACGCTGGGCGTAGCCTTCAAAGACTGGACCAAGTGGCTTCCTTGCGACCGGGCTGTGGCCATCCCCTGCACCAGCGCGGGCGACCGCGAGCCGCTGACCCGTTCCACCGCAAGGCAGGCAGGATGGCAATGGCGCATTCCGCTGCAACACCGCATCGGCAATGGCCATGTCTATGCCAGCGCCTTCATGGACCAGGACGAAGCGACTGAACTTCTGCTCGCCAACCTCGATGGCGAGCCGCTCGCCGATCCCAACCAGCTGCGCTTTACCGGCGGACACCGGGTAAAAGGCTGGGAGAAAAACGTCGTCGCTCTCGGACTGGCAGGGGGCTTTCTCGAACCGCTCGAATCCACCGCGATCCACCTCGTCCAGTCAGGCATTGCCAGGCTGATGGCCTATTTCCCCTCCACCGCCTTCACGCAGACCGAAATCGACCGCTTCAATCGCGAGACCGAACAGGATTACATCGACATCCGCGATTTCCTGGTGCTCCATTACAAGGCGACCACGCGCGACGATTCCGAATTCTGGAACTATTGCCGCAATCTCGATCCGCCAGACGGCCTGAAGGAAAAGCTGGAGATGTTCCGTTCCTCCGGCCGGGTAATCCGTAACCACAACGAGCTGTTCACCGAGACCAGCTGGCTGTCGGTGATGGCAGGGCAAGGGATCGAGCCCGGCGGCTACCACCCCGTTGCCGGAATGTTGCCTGATGAGGAACTGCTCAAGCGGCTTTCGCATGTGCGGCAGGTGATCCAGCAGGCGGTGGGCCAGATGCCGACGCAGGAAGATTTCCTGCAAAGCCAGGGCAGCGCCATCGACCCCTCGCAGCGCATCACCGCATGAGCGACCTGCCCGATCCGAAACCAATGGTCGAACTTTCCGGGCCGCTCGATGCGGAAGGCTTTGCAGCCTTGCGCAAGGGCAACCAGCCCGTCGTGATCCGCGATGCCTTTGCCCGATGGCCTGCGGTCGAGGCGGGCAAGCAGGGCGCACAGGGCATTGTTGCCTATCTCAAATCGTTGGGAAGCACGCGGCCCGTGGGCGCGATTGCGGCGCAGCCCGATGCGGGCGGGCGGTTCTTCTACAATACCGATATGTCCGGCATGAATTTCGTGCGCGGCCAGGGACAGCTCGAACTTTTCCTCGACGATCTGTTGCGCGCTGCGGATATGGATGCGCCGCCCTCGCTGGCGGTCCAATCGGAAACCATCAGCGAGATCATGCCCGGCTTCACCGCCGCCAACCGTTTCGATCTCTTGCCGCAGGTGCAGCCGCGTATCTGGATCGGCAATGCCATCCGCGTAGCCCCGCATTACGATGTGAAGGAGAACGTAGCGATCTGCGTGGCCGGGAGGCGGCGCTTTACAGTGTTCCCGCCCGAGCAGATCGCCAACCTTTACCCCGGCCCCTTCGAAAGCACACCAGCCGGAACGCCGGTGAGCATGGTCGACATGGCCCAGCCCGACCTGGAGGCCTTCCCGCGCTTTGCCGAGGCGGCGGCAACAGCGCTTGTCGCCACGCTGGAACCGGGCGATGCGATCTTCATCCCTTATTGCTGGTGGCACGGCGTGGAATCGCTCGATCCGGTGAGCATCCTTGTCAATTACTGGTGGAACGAAGGCGCTCCGACCGGTGCCGGGGGACCTTACGACGCACTTCTGCACGCGCTTCTGGCATTGCGTCCGCTGCCGCCCGAACAGAGAGAAATCTGGCGCACATGGTTTGACTATTACGTGTTCGAAATCAGCGGCGATCCTTCGGCGCATCTGCCGCCGCAGGCCAGGGGAGTGATCGGCCCGCCCTCTCCCGAACAATTCCACAAGATGCGGCAGATCTTGCGCCAGATGCTCGGCTGAAACCGAGCAGACGCTGCATCAATATTGCAGGTCGCCCGCTATCCCTCCGCCGGGCTGCTGCTGTGGCTGCATCATTTGCGCCATGAATTGCTGGTAGGGCGGCGCGAACTGCAACGCTGCCTGCGCCTGCGCCTCGAATGTAGCGCGCGCTGCCTGTGCTTCGCGCGGATTCTGGCTCAGCGCTTGCGGCGTCACCCCGGCAGGGAATCCCAGCGCGCCGAGCAGCGCGATATATTCCTGGTTGAGCAAGGCCGCTTCATCTCGAAAAGGCAAGCGTCCGCGCCGCGTGAACTGGTCCAGCACATGCAGCAGGCTTTCGGGCAGCGGCTTTTCGCCGAACACTTTCCGGGCGCGCGGCGCGGAATAATGTGTCGCCAGCGTATCGCGCACCTGCTGCGCCATCAGTGTCGCGCGGCGGTTGAATTCGGCACGTTCGAGCGGCTCGATCGTGCGGCCCGGCAGCATTTCCAGCAGCAGGCCGAGCTGGCGATGGGCAAGATCGAGATTGAGATGGCCGAGCGGTTCGAAACTCGCCGCCGCATCACCCAAGGCCACGACATTGCCGGCCCACGCATCCCTGGCACATCCCGCTGCCAGCGTGACCATTTCGGAAGGTTCCGCACCCAGCGCGCGGAGTGCAGCTTCTTCAGAGATGCTTTCGGCAAGACCCAGGGTTACCTGCAACCCGTCCGCTCCGGCGAATTCGACCAGCCAGCCTTCGGGCAGCAGTGACACGCGGTCTTCCAGCGCCAGCATGCCCTGTTGCGGCTTGGCGTGGAGCATGCGCAGCGCGGGCAGGAAGCTGCTCCAGTCGATCCGTCTTGCACCGGGCAAGGCAGACAGGAGATGCGCGGCAGGCCCGCTGCAATCGACGAACAGCCCCGCCTCGATCTTGCCCTGAATCTGTCCTTGCTGCGCGACCGCGATGGCGGCGATCCCGCCCTGCCCGTCCGGCTCCAGCGCGGCAATCTCGCCCGCAAGATATGTCACGCCCAGCTGCTGGGCGACGTCCGCCATCAGTGCGCGATAAGCGGGCATATTCCAGCGCAATGCATAATCGAGATCGTCGAGCGGCGTGGGCATGTCACCGGGAGGAACGGCAAAGCGCCCCGCGTCGGCCAGCACTTCGGCCAGCGAACCGGCAGGGCGCTTGCCCGAAGCATTGCGCGGACCTCCGCCCCATTCATTGGCAAAGCGCGTGCGCCATTGCGCATCGAGCTGCGCGCCATAGGGCATGGCGCCCGCCTGTCCTTCCGCACCCCAGCCGAAATAGCGCATCAGCAGCCGGTGGCTTCCCCCGGCACGCTGGATGATCGCCTGCTCGGTCAGGCCAAGCCGGTCATGCAGCTTGTTGCTATAGGGCAGCGCTGTGGCAGCCCTGTCGGCATAGGCGGCGGGATCGCCCGGCAGGCCCAGCACCACCACATCGACATCGGGCACGGTTCGCTTGAGCGCGAGCGCGGCAATCACCGCCACCTGGCCCGAACCTGCAATGCAGATGCGGCGCAGTCTCTCGCGACTGTCGCTCATGCCACCTCCGCCAGCCGCGCGGCTTCAGATTTGAGATAGTCCATGTGGCCGGGCATGGCGGAAACTTGCGATGCGATCTGCTTGCGCAAGTTGTCCATCGCCCCGCTCACACGCATCGGATCAGGCAGGCTCACGCGCGAGTCATGCGCCTGGGGCAGCAGGCCCTGCCCGATATAGACCGCGATCCAGCTGGCATCGTAGAACAGCCCGTCCGAATATTTCTCGATCCGCGCCGCCCGCCTCCACAGCTCCAGCTTGTCGGCCAACGTATCGGGCACCTGCATGGTGCGCACATGGTTCCAGAAATCGGAATCATCGCGCGTGGTGGCGTTGTAATGCAGGATCAGGAAGTCCCTCACGCGGTCATATTCCATGTCCACCAGGCGGTTGAACTCATCACGGTCGCGCGGGTCGATAACGCCATCCTGCGGGAACAGCTCGATGAGATAGGTGATCGCCATCTGCGCGAGGTAGATCGACGTGGACTCGAGCGGCTCGAGGAACCCGCTTGCGAGACCTACGCCGAGGACATTGTGGCTCCACGAATTCTTGCGCCGTCCCGGACGGAACCTGAGGATGCGCGGATCGGCCAGCGGATCGCCATCGGCCGCCTGGCGCAGCGCCTCGCAGGCCGCATCCTCGTCCAGGTGCGCGCTGGAAAAGACGTAGCCATTGCCCATGCGGTGCTGCAGCGGGATCTGCCAGCGCCAGCCTGCGGGCATGGCCGTGGCGATCGTATAGGGGCGGATATCGCTGGTCTTGTGCGTACAGGGCATGGCCGCCGCGCGGTCGCAGGGGAGCCAGTGCGTCCAGTCCTCCCACTCTTCTTCCAGAGTCTGGCCCAGCAACAACGAGCGGAAGCCCGAACAGTCAACGAATAGATCGCCTTCGATCCGCCGTCCATCCTTGAGCAACAGCGCGGTCACATCGCCGCTGGCCGGCTCGCGTTCGACATCCACCACCAGCCCTTCATGCCGCGTTACGCCGATCCCGGTCGCGAATTCGCGCATGAAGGGGCCGAAAAGTGTCGCGTCGAACTGATAGGCATAGCCATAGGTCGAGGCGAGGCTGCTGTCCTGAGCGGGGGGCGTAAAGCGGTTGGCGCGGCAAGCCGCGACGGCGAGCGAATATTCGCCAAGTTCCGCCGCCAGTCCCTGACGCTGCAATTCGAGCCAGTAATGGTGGAAGCCGATCCCGCCCACTTCCTCTCCGAAAGAGCCGAAGGGGTGGATATAGCTTTCGCCGATCCGCCCGAAATCGCGGAAGTCGATGCCCAGCTTGTAGGTGGCATGCGTCGCCTTCATGAAGGCCGCCTCGTCGATCCCCAGTTTCTCCACGAAGCCGCGGATATGCGGCAGCGTGGCCTCCCCCACACCGACAATGCCGATGTCCTGGCTCTCGATCAGGTCAACCGTGGCGAGGTCGGGCAGCAGCCTGGCCACACCGGCAGCCGTCATCCAGCCGGCCGTGCCGCCTCCCAGCACGACTACACGCAGCTTCTTTCCGTTCTCGCCCGACATCATGCCGCCCTGAATAGCAGAGGGCCGGGAACGGCCACAACCGCCCCGACCCTCCAGGAGTTACCTCTTTGCGATGGCAGGCTCAGCCTTCCATCTCCTCCAGTTCCTTGCCCTTGGTCTCGTTGATCAGAGATTTGACCAGGAACAGGCTGATAACGGCCGCAACCGTATAGACCATATAGGTAGTGGCGAGGCCCAGTCCGCTTGCCATGGACGGGAAGCTTTGCACGACAACATAGTTCGCCACCCATTGCGACAGGCCCGCCACTGCAAGAGCGGATCCGCGCATCTGGTTGGGGAACATCTCGCCCAGCATCACCCACATCACCGGGCCCCAGCTGAAGTTGAAGAAGATGACATAGAGATTGGCAGAGACCAGCGCTGTCCAGCCCGCCGCTTCTCCCAAAGCCAGATTGCCTGCCGCATCGGTTCCCGCGCCCGAGAAAGCCCAGCTCATCGCGCCCAAAGTCACGGCCATGCCGGCAGAACCGATCATCAGCAGCGGCTTGCGGCCGATCCGGTCAATCAGCACCAGCGCGGCAAGCACGGCAGCAATCGAGACCACGCCGGAAATGATGTTGCGTTCCAGCGCCACTTCTTCCGACACACCGGCAAGGCGCCACAGCGTCTCGCCATAATAGAAGATGATGTTGATGCCCACGAACTGCTGGAAGGTTGCCAGCATGATGCCTGCCCAGACAATAGGGCGGAAACCCGAGCCGGGAGCTGTGACATCAGACAGGCGCGGGCGATGGTCTTCGGAGAAGCTCGCCTTGATCTCGGCAACCTTGCGTGCCGCTTCCTCTGCACCGAACAGTCTGGCGAGGACGCCTTGTGCCTCATCCGTCCGGCCCTTGCTGACAAGAAAGCGCGGGCTTTCCGGAATGAAGAACAGCGCGACCAGGAACACCACCGCGGGGAACGCCTGCGCCAGATACATCCAGCGCCAGGCCGCCGTGCCTGCGACCTCGCCCAGCGAACTGCCCGCCGACTGGGCGAGGAAATAGTTCACCACGAAGGCCGCGGTCAGACCGGTGATGATCATCACCTGCTGCACAGTAGTCAGCCGTCCGCGAATATTCGCCGGGGCGACTTCCGAAATATAGAGCGGGGAAAGCACGCTTGCCGCACCCACCGCCATGCCGCCGCAGAAGCGTGCGATGACGAAGATCGTATGCACATCGGTAACGCCCTGCACCAGCGCACCGGCGACGAACAGAACCGCGGCGAAAATCATCACCGTGCGCCTGCCGACAACGTCCGCCAGTCGTCCGGCAAAGAATGCACCGACCGCGCAGCCGATCAGCAGCGAACCGACCGTGAAGCCGAGCGCCGCCTCGGACAGGCCGAATTCCTCGGTCAGGCCGCCTTGCGTGCCGTTGACCGCGCCGCTGTCGTAACCGAACAAAAGCCCGCCGATTGTGGCAACAGCCACGATGGCGGAAATCAGCGCCATGTTGACGCTTTTAGAAGTGCTTTCCATTTTCCTCTCCCGAACCGGCAAATTGCTGCCGAGGACCCCTCATTATGTTAGCGCTACCTTGAACCGAGTCGAAGGCAAGCGCAAGATGGTTTGTGTAATACCGCCCCCCTGCCCGGTCTCCCGGTCACCAAACGCAGGCTTCCGTCGGTGAAAGATGCCATGCTACATTCCCAAGACAAGATTGCTTCACACCGGTGCCAAGTCCTGCCATGCGGACCCGCCAGAAATCGACCAGATTATTGAAACCTGCCGGGAAACGCCGCGAAGACCTATACGTATGACCAAAACCCTGACCCATCTCCAGCGGCTTGAAGCCGAAAGCATCCACATCATGCGCGAAGTGGTGGCCGAGGCGGAAAAGCCGGTCATGCTTTATTCCATCGGCAAGGATAGTGCGGTGATGCTGCACCTGGCGAAGAAGGCCTTCTATCCTTCTCCGCCGCCATTCCCGCTGCTGCATGTCGATACCACATGGAAGTTCCGCGCCATGTACGAGCTGCGCGAAAAGAGCGCGCGCGATGCGGGGATGGACCTGCTGGTCTACCACAACCCGGAGGCCAAGGAGCGCGGAATCAATCCCTTCGACCACGGTCCCTTGCACACCGACATGTGGAAGACCGAGGGCCTGAAGCAGGCGCTCGACAAATACGGTTTCGACGCGGCCTTCGGCGGCGCGCGGCGTGACGAGGAAAAGAGCCGCGCCAAGGAGCGCATCTTCTCCTTCCGCACCGCCACGCATGGCTGGGACCCGAAGAACCAGCGCCCCGAGCTGTGGAACCTCTACAACGCGCGAAAGAAGAAGGGGGAAAGCATCCGCGTCTTCCCCATCTCCAACTGGACCGAGCTTGACATCTGGCAGTACATCCACCTCGAGAATATCGAGATCGTGCCGCTCTATTACTCGGCCAAGCGCCCGACTGTGGAACGCGACGGCATGCTGCTGATGGTCGATGACGATCGCTTCCCGCTCAAACCCGGCGAAACACCTGTGGAGCGCTCGATCCGCTTCCGCACACTGGGCTGCTATCCGCTGACGGGTGCGGTGGAGAGCGAGGCGGCGACTTTGCCCGAAATCATCCAGGAAATGCTGCTCACCACCACGTCCGAAAGGCAGGGCCGCGCGATTGACCGCGATGCGGGTGACGCCTCGATGGAGAAGAAGAAGCAGGAGGGCTATTTCTGATGGCCGACCAGCGGACACAGGATCCGGTTTACAAGACCGAAGCCCTCATCGCCGAGGATATCGACGCCTATCTCGACAGGCACCAGCACAAGACCATGCTGCGCTTCATCACCTGCGGCAGCGTGGATGATGGCAAGAGCACGTTGATCGGGCGTCTGCTCTATGACAGCAAGATGATCTTCGAGGACCAGCTCGCAGCGCTGGAGAATGACAGCAAGAAGGTCGGCACACAGGGGCAGGAAATCGACTTCGCCCTGCTGGTAGATGGCCTTGCCGCCGAGCGCGAACAGGGCATCACCATCGATGTCGCCTATCGCTTCTTTTCGACCGAGAAACGCAAGTTCATCGTCGCCGATTGCCCTGGGCATGAGCAGTACACGCGCAACATGGTGACCGGTGCCTCGACCGCCGACCTTGCCGTGATCCTGATCGATGCGCGCAAGGGCGTGCTGGTGCAGACGCGCCGCCACAGCTTCCTGTGCCACCAGCTTGGCATCCGCAATATCGTGCTGGCAGTGAACAAGATGGACCTGATCGATTATGATCAGAGAAAGTATGACGCAATCGTCGAGGACTATCGCAAGTTCGCCGCAGAGATCGGCATCGAAAGCTTCGTGCCCATGCCTATTTCCGGCTTCAAGGGCGACAATATCACCAGCAATTCGGCCAATACGCCGTGGTATGACGGGACGCCGCTGGTCGAGCATCTGGAAGGCGTGGAAATCAATGCCGCGCATGACCTGGACAAGCCGTTCCGCATGTCGGTGCAATGGGTCAACCGGCCCAACCTGGACTTTCGCGGATTCTCCGGCCTGATCTCCACCGGATCGATCAAGCCGGGCGATGCCATCCGCGTGCTGCCCTCGGGCAAGACCAGCACGGTCAAGTCCATCGTCACCTTCGACGGCGAGCTGGATGAGGCGCAGGCAGGGCAATCGGTCACCATATGCCTCGCCGACGAGATCGATTGCTCGCGCGGCGACGTGATTGCGGCGGCGGACAATCCGCCCGAAGTAGCCGACCAGTTCGAAGCCACCATCGTGTGGATGGACGACGAGGCGCTGCATGTCGGGCGCGGATATTGGCTCAAGCTCGCCGCGCAGACCGTCTCCGCCACGGTGGCCGAGCCGAAATACGAGATCAACGTCAACGATCCTGCCGGTGTGGGGTCGCATCTTGCGGCCAAGACGCTGGAACTCAATTCCATCGGCGTGGCCGAAGTGACGACCGACCGGCCGATCACCTTCGAGCCCTATGCCGACAACCGCACGCTGGGCGGCTTCATTCTGGTCGACAAGATCACCAACCGCACCGTGGGTGCAGGCATGCTGCATTTCAGCCTGCGGCGCGCGCAGAATGTTCATTGGCAGCCAACCACGATCACGCGTGAGCAGCACGCCAATATCAAGAACCAGAAGCCGCTGGTGTTGTGGTTCACCGGCCTTTCCGGTTCGGGCAAGTCGACCATCGCCAATGAGGTGGAACAGGGGCTGGCGCGGATGAACCGCCACACCTTCCTGCTCGATGGCGACAATATCCGCCACGGGCTCAACAAGGACCTCGGCTTTACCGAGGCCGACCGGATCGAGAATGTCCGCCGCATCGGCGAAGTGGCGAAGCTGATGGCCGACGCCGGCCTGATCGTGCTCACCGCCTTCATCAGCCCCTTCCGGGCCGAGCGGCAGATGGTGCGCGACATGGTGCCCGAAGGCGAATTCGTGGAGATCTTCGTCGATACGCCGCTGGAAGTGGCGGAGAAGCGCGACGTGAAGGGCCTCTACAAGAAGGCGCGCGAGGGCAAGCTCAAGAACTTCACCGGGATCGACAGTCCCTATGAGGCACCCGAGAGGCCGGACATTACTGTCAACACGGTGCAAATGACCCCTTCCGAGGCCGCCGATTACATCATCCGCCAGATCATCGGACGCATCTGATCATGACTGACGCCGAACTCGCCGCCCACCTTGCCCATCAGGCGGGCAGCATCCTGCTGCAGGTCCGTGCCTCGGGCATGTTCGAAGGCAAGGCTCTGGGCAAGGCGGGCGACCAGACGGCCAACCAGTTCCTGGTCCACGCCCTGCGCGCGCAGAGGCCCGATGACGGACTGCTGTCCGAGGAAAGCAAGGATACGGCGGAGCGCCTGTCCAAGTCGCGCGTGTGGATCGTCGATCCGGTCGATGGCACGCGCGAATATGGCGAGGAGCGCACAGACTGGGCCGTGCATGTCGCACTATCCATTGATGGCAAGCCGGTGATCGGCGCCGTTGCCCTGCCCGGCCTCGACGTCGTTTTGCGCACAGACCAGCCGCAAGCCCTGCCCGCCGCCGCTGCCAAGCCGCGCCTGGTGGTCAGCCGCACACGCCCGGCTGCCGAAGCGGTGGAAGTGGCGGAGCGTATCGGCGGCGAACTCGTCGCCATGGGCAGCGCCGGTGCCAAAGCCATGGCAGTGGTGCGCGGCGAAGCGGAAATCTACCTCCATTCGGGCGGGCAATACGAATGGGACAGCTGCGCGCCCGCCGCCGTGGCCGCAGCGCATGGCCTGCACTGCAGCCGCATCGACGGATCGCCGCTGGTCTACAACCAGGCCAATACCTACATGCCCGACCTGCTCATCTGCCGCCCCGAATGGGCCGAGCGCGTGCTGCGCGAAGTCGCTGAACTGGCCGCCTGAAACCGCATAGGGGATTTCTCCGCCACAGGCCCTCGAAATTGGTAAGCGCAGATACTAAATGCCTTGGCAGCAAGGCTGCCCAGCCGCTACATCCTTCGCACAAGAAGTTTCGGAGAATGCCATGAAGATCCTCGTGCCCGTCAAGCGGGTGATCGATTACAACCTCAAGCCGCGCATCAAGGCCGATGGATCGGGCATCGATCTCGCCAATGTGAAGATGAGCATGAACCCGTTCGACGAGATCGCGGTGGAAGAAGCGCTGCGGCTGAAGGAAGCAGGCAAGGCGGAGGAAGTCGTCGCCGTATCGATCGGCCCGGCCAAGGCGCAGGAAACGCTGCGCACGGCGCTCGCCATGGGCGCAGACCGCGCGATCCTGGTGGAAACCGATGACGAGGTCGAACCGCTTGCCGTCGCCAAGATCCTCATGGCGATTGCTGCCGAAGAGAACCCGGGCATCGTGATGCTGGGCAAGCAGGCGATCGACGACGATTCCAACCAGACCGGCCAGATGCTCGCCGCGCTGATGGGCCGCCCGCAAGGCACCTTCGCCAGCAAGGTGGAGATCGAAGGCGATCACGTTGCCGTGACCCGCGAAGTCGATGGCGGACTGGAGACGGTGAGGCTGAGCCTTCCCGCCATCATCACCACCGATCTGCGCCTCAACGAGCCGCGCTATGCCTCGCTGCCCAACATCATGAAGGCGAAGAAGAAGCCGCTCGATGTGAAGGCACCGGCTGACTATGGCGTCGACACCACACCGCGCCTCAAGACCCTGAAAGTGACCGAGCCGCCCGTGCGGCAGGCGGGCGAGATCGTGCCCGATGTCGATACGCTTGTGTCCAAACTCAAAGCCATGGGAGCCGTCGCATGAGCGTGCCCACAACCGCACTGGTTCTTGCCGAACACGAAGGCGGCAATCTCAGCCCCGCCACCCTTGCCACCGTCACCGCCGCAGCCGCGCTGGGCGGCCCGGTGCATGTGCTTGTTGCCGGCGGCGGTGATGCACAAGGCGCTGCCGATGCTGCGGCCAAGGTCGCGGGCGTGGAGAAGGTCCTGCTCGCCAGCGATGCTGCATATGCCCACCAGCTGGCGGAAAATGTCGCGCCGCTCGTTGCAGGCCTGATGGAGAGCTATGACGCCTTCCTCGCGCCTGCCACCACCACGGGCAAGAATATCGCCCCGCGCGTGGCGGCCTTGCTGGATGTGATGCAGGTCTCCGACATCATCAGCGTGGAAGGCCCCAAGACCTTCACCCGCCCGATCTATGCCGGCAATGCCATTGCAACGGTCGAAAGCAGCGACGCCAAGTTGGTCATCACCGTGCGTACCACTGCGTTCGAGAAGGCCGCCGCCGAAGGTGGTGCCGCGACTGTCGAAGCTGTTTCAGGCCCCGGCGATGCCGGTCTGTCCAGCTTCGTCAGCCTTGCCGCAACCAAGAGCGAGCGCCCCGAACTGACCAGTGCCGGAATCATCGTATCGGGCGGCCGCGCGCTGAAGGACGCGGAGACCTTCCAGCAGGTCATCACCCCGCTGGCGGACAAGCTTGGCGCCGCCATTGGCGCCAGCCGCGCGGCAGTGGATGCTGGCTACGTGCCCAACGATTACCAGGTCGGCCAGACCGGCAAGATCGTCGCGCCAGAGCTTTATGTTGCGGTGGGTATCTCCGGCGCAATCCAGCATCTGGCGGGTATGAAGGATAGCAAGGTCATCGTCGCCATCAACAAGGACCCCGATGCTCCGATCTTCCAGGTCGCCGACATCGGCCTTGTCGCTGACCTGTTCAACGCCGTGCCGGAACTGACGGGCAAGCTCTGACACACACCTCGCACCGCGCCCGGCCCGAAGCGGTCGGCCGCGTGCAGGGCGATTGTCTCAGCAATTCTCACCTAAATGGTGCCCAGAAGAGGA
>JAHEBH010000010.1 GCA_024642335.1 Erythrobacter sp. | reverse complement strand
ATTTGGCATTCATCAACCTCCTGCCAATTCCTGTCCTCGACGGCGGGCACCTGGCATTCTATGCGGCAGAAGCGATCCGCCGTAAGCCAGCCAGTCCGCGCAGTCAGGAATGGGCGTTCCGCACCGGGATGGCACTTGTGCTGGGCCTGATGCTGTTCGTGACGATAATCGACATTGCCAAACTGCCGATTTTCGGCAGCTAGGCGGGGAAAAGGAAGGCACTAACGGCGTGAATCCCGGCAGATCGCTTGATCGAGCGGTTGGCATCGGGCAAGGGGCCTCTTTCACTGTTTGGATGGCGTAATGGCGAGGGAAAGATTTTCGTCGCGCATCCGAAAAGCAAGCAGGCGAAGTGTCGTGAGAAATGGACGGATATGAGCTCTAGGGCGACCAGCAATAAGACCGCGCATTACGCCGCAACGCTCATGTGTTGCACAATACTGGCTGGCCTTCCCGTGTCCGCGATGGCTCAGGACGAGGCGGGCAATGCCGCGCCTGCCGCCGAGGAGGTCGTGCCGGAGTCCGGGGCTACTCCCGCACCGGCGGAAGAGCAGGGCGATGTCATCCGCACGATAGCCGTTGCCGGCGCACAGCGCCTCGAACCGGAGACGATCCTCAGCTATATCCAGCTGCGCCAGGGGCAGGTCTATACCGCTGCGCGCGCCGACCAGGCGCTGGTCGATCTGGCTGCGACAGAGCTCTTTGCCGATTTCGAGATCGTCAACAATGGCGGCAATGTGGTGATCACGGTTGAGGAAAACCCGATCATCAACCGCATCCTGCTGGAAGGCAACAAGCGCCTCGATGACGAGGAGCTCTATGAAGAGATCAACCTCGCGCCGCGCCAGATATTCACCCGTTCCAAGGTCCGCGCCGACGTTGCCCGCATCATCGAGCTTTACAAGCGGCAGGGCCGCTATGCCGCCGTGGTCGAACCGCAAATGGTCACGCTGGACCAGAACCGCGTGGACGTGGTGTTCGAGATTACGGAAGGCCCCAAGTCCAAGGTCCGCCAGATTAACATCATCGGCAACGAGGCGTTTTCAGACGGTGACCTGAGAAGCGAGATGGTCACCAAGGAAGCTGGCGGCCTGCTGAAGCTCTTCAGTTCCAACACCAGCTATGACCCCGACCGCCTGCAATATGACCAGCAGTTGCTGCGCCAGTTCTACCTGACGCAAGGGTACGCGGATTTCCGCATTGTTTCCGCTGTCGCCGAACTGACGCCCGACAAGCGTGATTTCATCATCACCTATGTGCTGGAAGAGGGCGAGCGCTACAAATTCGGCGATGTCGAGGTGGTCAGCCAGCTGCGCGATTTCGACAGCGACCTGCTGACAGCCTCGCTGGGGATCAATGCAGGCGACTGGTATGATGCCAGCCTCGTCGATGACACGATCGAACGGATCACCGAGACGGCCGGAACCTTCGGCTATGCCTTTGCGCAGGTTCGCCCGGAATTCTTCCCCGATCGCGAAGGGCGCACGATGAGCCTGCGCTTCACGCTTACCGATGCGCCGCGGGTCTACGTCGAATCGATCGAGATCAACGGCAATACGATCACGCAGGACAAGGTGATCCGGCGTGAATTCCGCGTGGTGGAAGGCGATGCCTTCAGCTCGCTGGCGGTCAGCCGCTCGACCGCGCGCATCAACTCGCTCGGCTATTTCCAGGAAAACTTCGAGGTTGAGCAGGAGGAGGGCAGCGCGCCCGACCGCATCATCCTGCAGGCCAACCTGCAGGAAGAGGCGACAGGCGAACTTTCGCTTTCCGCCGGTTTCTCTTCGCTCGAAAGCTTCATTTTCCAGGGCTCAATCCGGCAGAACAACTTCCGCGGACGGGGCCAGACGATCGGTCTTTCGCTCAACTATTCGCGCTATTCGCGCTCCGGTTCGATCAGCTTTACCGAACCCTATCTGTTCGACCGGAATGTCTCCGCAGGGCTGAACATCTACCGGCAGGATTACAACAACGGTTATTACGACCGCCGGACCGCGACCTATGCACAGTCGACCACGGGCCTGAGCGGACAAGTGGGCGTTGCGCTTTCGGAATATACCTCGCTGATCGGGCGTTACGTTCTCAACTTCGAGGACGTCACCATCGACGAACAGCAATTCTTCGCCGACTTTGATGGTGACGGCGTGGCTGAATGCGAACCACTGATTGCCGGTCGTTATCTGTGCGATGCCATCGGCAAGCGGACGAGTTCGATCATCGGCATGTCGTTGATTCGCAATTCGCTCGACAGTCGCGTTCGTCCTACGCGTGGTTCAATCCTGCGCGTGAATGCAGATTTCGCGGGCTTGGGCGGCGATACCTACTATATTCGTGGTTCGATTGATGCGGCAAAGTACTGGGCCTTGGGTAGCGGATTTGTATTTTCACTTAGCGCTGAAGGTGGCGCGATTGCCGGATTGAAGAGCTATGGGGACGGTAAAGACGATGTCCTTCTCACCAATCGCTTCTTCTTGGGTGAGCCCGATATTCGCGGATTCGACATCCGCGGTATTGGCCCGCGCGTCGTTCGTCGCTTCTACACTACCGATGCAGATGGCAACCTAGTGCTGCGCCCCTTGGACGACAAGCAAAACCAGGACGATTCGCTGGGTGGCCATTACTATTACTTTGGCCGTGCCGAACTGGAAATTCCTCTTGGCACCGGGGCGCGTGAAATGGGTATCAGGCCGTCCATCTTCCTAGATGTCGGCTCGGTGTTTGGGGTAACTGCGCCCGACCTTGTGCAGAGCCCTCCGCCTGATGGCCTTTTCGTCCCGCAGCGTGATGGCCAAGGCAACCCGTATTACACCCAGCTTATTCGTGACGCGAACGGCAATATCACCGGCAGCGAACTGGCGACCTCACCTGTTGCGCCCGATGGCACCTTCAACACACCTATCGGCACACAGCTGCCACCGTTCGCCGAAGAATTCCTTGGTGACACGCCAAAACCGCGCATGTCGATCGGTGTTGGTGTGAACTGGAATTCGCCCTTTGGACCCTTCCGTATCGACTACGCGCAAAATATACTGTCCGAGCGTGGCGACCGGGTCAAGACTCTCTCCTTCAATGTAGGAACCGCATTCTGATGATAAAGAACCTTATTGCTCCGGTGCTTGCAGCCGGAATCGCCCTTGCCGCCATGCCGGTGGCAACCCAAGCCCAGGTCAATGGCATGGCTGTGGCAGAAGCCGCGGTTGCCGTGGCCGGATCGCAACCGTTGCAGAACGGTTTCCAGCAGGTGGGTACCACCTACCAGGCGCAGATCACCGCACTCGAGCAGTATCAGACGCAGCGTCAGCAGTTGCTCCAGCAGCTCGACACCAATGGTGACGGCAGTCTGGACGAAGCTGAGCAGGCAGTCCTGGAAAATGCGAACAACCCGGTCGTGCAGCAAATCGCGGCGCTTGAACAGAACATCAACACCACGCAGACACCGATCCAGATGGCGCGCCTCTATGTGGTGAGCCAGGTTGCGGCGCAATACGGAGCTGCAGTCCAGCAGGTCATTTCCGATCGGCAGATCCAGATCCTGCTGGCGCCCGAAGCGATCGTCTATGCCCCGGATGCGGCCAATGTGACCGAGCTGGTTTCGCAGGCTATCAACACCCGCGTGCCTTCGGTCTCGATCACCCCGCCGCAGGGCTGGCAGCCAACCCAGGCCACGGTTAACCTGTACCAGCAGATCCAGCAGGTCTTTGCTATCGCGCGCGCCCAGCAAGAGCAGGCAGCGGCGACGCAGGCTCCGGCCGCGACCCCCGCCGGTGCACAGGCTGGTGGTCGCTAAGCGACACGAGAACAGGGGCAGGGCATGAGCGACGCCGAGAAACCATACGATATCCCGCGCATCCTCAAGGCCCTGCCGCATCGCTACCCGATGCTGCTGGTCGACCGGGTGGAAGAGATCGTAAAGGGTGAGCAGATCAGCGCCCTCAAGGCGGTCACCTTTAACGAAGGCTTCTTCCAGGGGCATTTTCCCGGCCGCCCGATCATGCCCGGCGTGCTGCAGATCGAAGCGCTGGCGCAAGCCGCAGGCATCCTCGGTATCGAAACGCTCGAACTCGCTGACAGCGGCAAGCTCGTCTATTTCATGGCAATCGAGAACGCCAAGTTCCGTGCGCCGGTGGAGCCGGGCTGCCTGCTGAAGCTGGACGTCAGCTTCACCCAGCAGCGCAGCCGCATCTGCAAGTTCCACGGTGAAGCCAGTGTCGATGGCAAGGTGACTTGCGACGTCGACTTCACCGCCATGGTAGCCGACCCGCCTGGTTGAGTTGTTTTGCTCCTCTCCCGCTTGCGGGAGGGGTCGGGGGAGGGCATGGGCCGCAAGGCCCACCCCGCTGCGACTAGGCACCGCTTCGCGGCACCAAGTCTCGCTACCCCTCCCGCAGGCGGGAGGGGAGGTACTTGCCAAGATGTTCATGCATCGCTAAGGGCCGCGCTTTCCGAATTTCTTCCATCTGCAGGCCGGTCGGAACCGGCCAGACGCAAAGGACTTATGCCATGAAGGCCGATACGCATCCCGAATACCACATCATCAACGTCAAGATGACCGATGGTACCGAATTCCAGACCAAGAGCACCTGGGGCTCCGAAGGCGATACGATGAACCTCGAAATCGACCCGACCAGCCACCCGGCATGGACCGGCGGCCCGCAGCGCATCCAGGACGGTGGCCGCGTGGCCCAGTTCAACAAGCGTTTCGGCGGCCTGTCGCTCAAGAAGAAGTAAGCGTCGCGCGATATGCGAACACGATGGGGCGGTCCTGCGGGGCCGCCCTTTTCGATTCAGTCTTCGCTCTTCTCGAAAACGAGGAACCCTGCAGTTCGCCGCACACCATCATTGTCGAGGATATGGTGGACGCCGTCATTCACGGCCATGCGTTCGAAATCCTCGTACACCTTCACGCCTTCGATGCAGGCGGCACTGATGGCGTATTTGCTGGGATCCGAGCGCGGCTGGTGGAAGCACTGGATGCCGCAGTTCGAGCAGAAGTAGTGCTTCGCCACCATGGTGTTGAACTGGTAGCAGGAGAGGACGTCCTCTCCCGCCGTCACCGTCAGGTCTTCCAGCGGGATATAGACCATCGCCGCGCCCTTCCTGGCGCAGATCGAGCAATTGCAGCGCGAGGGGTTCAGAACCTCCGGCAGATCGGCCTCGAATTGCACCTTGCCGCAGTGGCAGCTGGCTTTCCTTCTCATCCCCAGGGCCTTTCCCGATACCATTTGGTGATCACATACTTGAGACCCTTGCGCACCTTCATCCCGTGATGGAGCGTGTTGGGATTGGGGCGGCCATCGGGTCGCCTGTTGTTCCAGCACACCAGCTTGCCGGTTTCCGGCTGGAAGGCCTTGTTGATGACCTTGAAACGCGTGCCGCCACCTGCACTTACATCATTGAGGTAGATCATGAAGGTCCATGTGCGGTTTCCCGCGACCGAGCAGTATTTTACGAAATCGCCGCCTTTGGGCTCGAAATAATCGGTGTGCGGCTTGAATTCCTGCCCCACGTCATAGCGCTGGCCCTGTACGGGCTCTCCGTGCCCGGGGTCGATCCCGTTGATGGCGAAGAGCAGCTCCTCCAGCTCCTGGACAGCCGGCTCATTCTCGTCGAGGTCGCAGGTTTCGCTGGTGCGGAAGTAGTTGTCACCATTGGCGTCAGCGATGGTGGAGGGGCGGCGATTCCTGTCGATCAGGGCGACAAGCCTGCCGCACAATGCCGGCGGCAGGAAGTCGGGGCAGTCGAACAACTCGAGCCTGTCCGTCGGAACCCGCCGCACACCGGCGCGCGCCAGCAGCTTTTCGGCAGAGGTTTCGCCCGGAGTCGTCATGATTCTCGTGATAAAGGCGAGCGGCGTTCAGGCAAGTGTGGAATAATCTTGCGTGAGGCGACTTTACGCGCAGTTTTCGCTTTGCAATCGTGCAGGCTTGTGCAACAGGCAGCCGCCCGCGCGACAAGCCGCTTGACCGGTGCGTGTGGGGGCCTAACAGCCACGCTTCCTTGGCAAGCGTGCCTGGCATGTGGCGATCGTAGCTCAGTTGGTTAGAGCGCCGGTTTGTGGTACCGGAGGTCGCGGGTTCAACCCCCGTCGATCGCCCCATTTTTCCAGTCTCGCTGCCGATAAAGACCTTGCAAGAGGGGCACGAAGCATGGCGGCATTCTGGACCGAAGCGGATTGGGACGATCACGAGCGCGTTGAGCTTGTGCACGATCGGCAGTCCGGCCTCACTGCCATCCTCGCGCTCCATTCCACTCACTGCGGCCCCGGTGCGGGGGGCGTGCGCTTCTGGCACTATGCAGACCCGGCAGGGGCGATGAAGGATGCGCTGCGCCTGAGCCGCGGGATGAGCTACAAGAATGCCATGGCCGGCCTGCCGATGGGCGGGGGCAAGGCGGTGGTCCTGCTTGACGAGAGCCGCACCAAGACGCCCGCAATGCTGGCTGCCTTTGCCGACGCGGTGGAGACGCTGGGCGGCGCCTATGTCACCGCGCAGGATGTTGGCGCGAGCGAGGCGGACATGATCGCGCTTTCTGAGCGAACGCGGCACGTGTCGGGCCTTCCGCATGGAGACGATCTGGCAGGCGGCGATCCGGGGCCGTCCACGTCCTTTGGAGTCTATCTGGGTATCAAGGCTGCAGTCGAGCACAGACTGGGCAAGGGCAGCGTGGCGGGCGTGCATGTGGCCCTGCAGGGGTGCGGCAGCGTGGGCGGCGGCGCGGCGCGGCTGCTGGCTCGCGATGGTGCGAAGCTGACCCTGGCGGATATTGATCCGGCAAGAGCACAGGCGCTGGCAAAGGAGATTGGTGCAACCGCAGTTCCCTCCGATTCCATCATTACCACGCCCTGCGATGTCTTCAGCCCCAATGCGCTGGGTGCGATCCTCACTGCCGACAGTATTGCCAAGCTCGATTGTGCTGTGGTGGCAGGCGGGGCGAACAACCAGATTGCGCGACCGGAGGACGGACTGGCGCTGGTCGAGCGGGATATCCTCTACGCACCCGATTACGTCATCAATGCAGGCGGCATCATCAATGTCAGCCTCGAATATCTCGCCCGTATGGAGGGCAGGACCTGCCCGCGCGGTGAGGTGAACCAGCGGATCGGCCAGATACCCGATCGGCTGCGCGAAATCTGGCAGGAAAGTGAAACCACGGGCCTTGGCGCCGATGTGGTGGCGGACCGCATGGCGCAGCGGCTGATCGGCCGCTGACTTCCCACCGGCATTCGTCGCATTGAGGGCTGCGCCCCCTTGTGGTCGCGTCCCGCACCTGCCAAAGGGACAAACGCAATTTCGAACCCTATTCAATGCACGGTTTCGCCAATCCCGCCCGCTTTCTGAGGCTCGCCAAATGGCTGACCCCGCTTTTGCTGGTGTCGGGCATCGTGGTGACTTTGGCAGCGCTTGTATGGGGTTACACCAATGTGCCGCCCGACCGGCTGATGGGGGATTCGGTCAAGATCCTCTTCATCCATCTGCCCGTCGCCTGGCTGGGCATGGGCGGCTGGACGGCTATCGCCATTGCCAGCTTTGTCGAACTCGTCTGGCGGCACCCGCTGGCATCTATTGCGGCACGGGCTGCGGCCGTTCCGGGCGCTGTCTTCGCATTCCTGTGCCTCGCCACCGGTTCGATCTGGGGACGGCCGACCTGGGGAACATGGTGGGTGTGGGACGGGCGGCTCACCAGCATGCTGGTGCTGCTGTTCCTCTACCTCGGCTATATCGCGCTCTCCTCGGCATTGGCGCGCGAGGGGGCGTCGAGCAGGATCGCCGCGATCTTCGGCCTCGTCGGAGCGGTCAACGTGCCGATCATCAACCGTTCGGTCGTGTGGTGGAACTCGCTGCACCAGCCGCCGAGCCTGACGATGGGCAAATCGGCTATCGATCCGGTCTACCTCTATCCCTTGCTCGTGGCGGTTCTGGGCTTCAGCCTGCTGTTCGGCGCAGTGGTGCTGATGCGCATGCGCACGATCCTGGCCGAGATGCAGGCGGAAGCGAGGCTGCGGCGCAAGGCAATGCAGGCAGCGGAAGGAGTGTAATGCGCGAACAGTTCGACATGATGGCATTTGTGAATGCGGTCTATGCGCTCAGTTTCGTCTGCGTGACGGCGCTGGTCGTGTGGAGTTGGCTGTCCATGCGCAATGCCGAAAAGTCGCGGGACGAGGCGCGCGGCAAATGACCGGTGGTATCAAACCCAAGCACCAGCGGCTGGTGCTGCTTTTCGTCGCGCTTGTCGCGCTGGTCGGCGCGGGGCTGCTGGCCGCATGGGCTTTGCGGAATCAGGCGGACTATTTCTATTTGCCGAGCGAAATTGTGGCTGAATCTCCCGAACCAGGCCGCGGCATGCGCCTGGGCGGAATGGTAGAGATGGGTTCGATCGAAACGCAGGAAGACGGTGTCACCATCCATTTCGTGGTCGGCGATGGCGAGGCGAGCGTGCCGGTAAGCTTTACCGGCATTGCTCCGGCGCTTTTCGTGGAAGGGTCGGGCGTGATCGCTGAGGGAACGATGGATGCCGACGGCACGTTTGTGGCCAGCAACCTCCTCGCCAAGCATGACGAGAATTATGTCCCGCGCGAGCTGGAACACATGACTGCCGACCAGGTGCGCGCCCAGGTCGAGGCGACGCTCGAGTGATTGCCGAATTCGGCCTGGTTGCCCTCTGGCTCGCCGCCGCGCTGGCGGGGCTGCAGCTTGTGGCCGGCTTCACGGGTGTTCGCGGCGGGGAAGAAGCGATCGCACGTCTCGCAAGGCCTGCCGCGCTCGTACAGGCACTCTTGTGCGGCCTCGCCTTCCTGACACTGCTGTGGCTGTTTGCGCGCACCGATCTGTCGGTGGCGCTGGTGGCAAACAATTCGCATTCCGAAAAGCCGATGATCTTCAAGCTGGCGGGCGCATGGGGGAACCATGAAGGTTCCATGCTGCTGTGGGTCACCGTCATGGCGCTGGCCGGCGGTTTGATCGCACTGGTTGAACGGCGTTTGCCCGAAAGGACCATGCTGGCCACTCTGGGAGCACAAGCCTTTGTTGGTCTTGGATTTTATGCCTTCCTGCTGTTCAGTTCGAACCCGTTCGAACGGCTCAATCCCGCTCCGGTGGAAGGCAATGGCCTCAATCCGCTGCTGCAGGATATCGGCCTCGCCTTCCATCCGCCCACGCTTTACTTCGGCTATGTTGGTCTCTCGGTCGCGTTCAGTTTTGTCGTCGGCGCCCTGCTGACACGGCAGGTGACGCCCGAATTCGCGCGGGTGATGCGCCCCTGGATCCTTGGTGCATGGGTGTTCCTGACAATCGGCATCACCGCCGGGTCCTATTGGGCCTATTACGAGCTGGGCTGGGGCGGCTGGTGGTTCTGGGACCCGGTCGAGAACGCCAGCCTGATGCCCTGGCTCGCCGCAACCGCCCTGCTGCATTCCGCCAGCGTCCTGGCCTCACGCGATGCCTTGCGCGCATGGACGGTCATGCTGGGAGTGATCGGTTTTTCGATGAGCATGGTGGGAACGTTCCTGGTCCGATCGGGCATTCTCACCAGTGTCCACGCCTTTGCCGTTGACCCGGAGCGCGGCAGCTTCATCCTGGCGTTGCTGGCGATCAATATCGGCGGTGCGCTGGTCCTGTTTATTTCCCGTGCTGGCACCGTGGCCGAAGGAGAGCGTTTCTCCGTCCTTAGCCGCGAAGGCGCGCTGGTCATCAACAATGTCGCCCTATCGGCTACATTGGGCATCGTGTTGCTGGGCACGCTCTATCCGCTGATGACCGAGGCATTCGACATGCGCGTTTCGGTTGGCCCACCTTATTTCAACCCGGTCAGCGCGATCTTCGTGTTGCCCATGCTGGTGGTGCTGGCGGTGGGACCGCTGCTTCGGTGGCGAAGGGACAGTTTTGCGCGCATCCGCCTGCCTGTTGTTGCACTCGGCGTGCTGGGTGTGGTCGTCCTTGCGGGCGTGCTGCTGACTTCGGCAATCGATATCTTGCCGCTGCTGGGCCTTGTGCTTTCTGTGGTGGTCATGGTGGGCAGTTTCCTGCCCCTTCGCGGTCGATCGCTGCGCCGCTTGCCTTTGGCCGTATGGGGGATGGTGATTGCGCATTTCGGCGTGGGCGTGTCGCTGTTCGGCATGGCTTCGGATACCGCCTTCCAGCAGGAACGGCTGGTGGCCGCCAATACGGGCGATGTAATGGAAGTGGGGCCGTGGCAGGCGGTGCTCGCAGGAGTGGTGCCGGTGGCCGGACCCAACTGGACCGCTCTGGAGGCGAGCCTGCCGCTCACTTACGACGGCAAGGAGGCGGGCGAAGCGCGTCCGCAGGCGCGGTCCTTCTGGTCGCCGCCGCAGGAGACGAGCGAGATTGCGCTGGTCACCCGCTGGAACGGCCAGCTCTACGTTGGCATCGGCAATCAGAACGAAGACGGCCGCTGGCAGTTGCGGCTGTGGTGGAAGCCTTTTGTGACCTTCATCTGGTACGGCGGATTGCTGATCGCGCTGGGCGGGGTCCTCGCGCTGTTGGGCCGCCTTTCGACCGACATCAGCAGGCGTATCGCCGCCCGCAAGATCGCCGATCGCAGGGCAGATGAGGAAGCATTTGCGCAGGAGGCGGGCGCATGACCCGGTTCCGCTGGTTCCTGTGGGGGGTTGTCGCGGTGGCGGCAGGCCTGTTCGGCCTCTTCGCCTATCAACTCTCACAGCCAAAGGATGAATTCATCGAGAGCGCGATGATCGGCCAGCCGATCCCGCCGTTCGACCTGCGGCCATCGGTGCCTGACAGGCCGGGGCTCTCCTCCGCAGATCTCGCCGATGGCAGGGCCAAGCTGGTCAACATCTTTGCCAGCTGGTGCATCCCCTGCCGCGCCGAAGCGGCGCAGCTGGAGTCCTTGCGTGACAGCGGTGCAGAGATCGTCGGCATCGCCATTCGCGACCGGCCCGAGGATGTGAGCGCCTTCCTGCAGGTCTATGGCAATCCCTTCACGCGCATCGGTGCAGACGATATCAGCGAAGTGCAACTGTCCATCGGCTCCTCCGGCGTGCCGGAAACCTTCGTGGTCGATGGCAATGGCGTGATCACCTACCAGCATATCGGCGACATCCGCCCGGAACATGTGCTGACGATCCTGCATGAATTGCGGGAGGCGGGGGCATGAAGAAGCTCGTCTTCCTGCTGTTCCTGATCCTCGCGGCGCCGCTCACGGCGCAAGACAGCCTGCCGCCTGCACCTTATGCCTATCAGCAGCTGGACGATCCAGCACTGGAGGCCAAGGCGCATGAACTGATGGTCACCCTGCGGTGTCTCAAGTGCCAGAGCCAGTCGATTGCCGATAGCGATGCGCCGATGGCGGGCGATATGCGGCACCAGGTGCGCACACGCATTGCGGCTGGTGAGGAGCCGGAGGCCATTCGGGCATGGCTGATCCAGCGCTACGGCGATTATGTCAGCTACCAGCCGCGCGTCACCGCCAGCACCTGGCCGCTGTTCGCTATCCCCGCGCTTCTGCTGCTGGGCGCGATCCTGATCCTTCGCGGCCGGTTGAGGAAAGCGAAATGAGCTTGTCGCTTGATTATTCGGTCGCCGCCCCAAGCGCTGCTCCCTTTTTCGAAAGGACGCAGGCACCTGGCATGACAGTTTGGGTCATCGCCATCGCACTTGCACTTGCGGCCTTCGCCATTGCTGTCCTGGTCTTCCGCCTGCCGCGCGCCACATGGGCGAGCTTTGCCGCAGCACTGGTGTTCGGCCTTGCCGGATATACGCTCCAGGCCAGCCCCGATATTCCCGCTGCGCCCAAGGCATTGGCACAGGAAGACTATAACGATGACTGGCAAGTGGTCGATTCGCGCAAGATACTGGTGGGAAGCGAACTCCGGTCTTCCAGCGATGCGATGCTCACCGCCGATGCCTTTGCGCGGCGTGGACAGTTCGAAGTGGCGGCGGGCTTCCTGGGCGGCGTGGTCCAGGATCGCCCGCAAGATTTCGAGGCTTGGGTGGCGCTGGGCAATGCGCTGACAGAACAGGCCGACGGCATGCTGACGCAGGCATCGCTCTACGCCTTCCGGCAGGCGAGCAGCATTGCGCCTGAAAACCCGGCGCCTGCCTATTTCCTGGGACTTTCGCTGATCCGGCAAGGGCGGATGATGGAAGCGAGGCAGGCGTGGCGCTCTGCCCTGGCGCAAACGGGCGAGGAAGACAGCGAAGCGCGCCGGTTCATGGCGGACCGCGTAGAGCGGCTGGAGGCCCTGTTGTCACAATCCGGCGCCATTCCCCAAGAAGGGACAGAATAAGCATGCTGCGATGCAGCATGTTGCGGAGCGACTTGAGTGCTGCTAAGCGGCGCGACTTCCGGCGTGCATGCACGCGAACAGGGGCGTAAATCCCGATGAGTGCATCTACCAATGGTAATGATACCCAATCGGCAAAGCTGAAGCTGGCCGCAGGTGCAATCGGCATCGTCTTTGGCGATATCGGCACCAGCCCGCTGTATGCCTTCCGCGAGACCTTTCGCGGTGCGCATCATCTGCCGATCGACGATCTGCACATTCTGGGCGTTGTCAGCCTGATATTCTGGTCGATGACGCTGGTCGTCTCGATCCAGTACGTCTCCATCCTGATGCGTGCCGACAACAAGGGGCAGGGCGGCAGCCTGGCGCTGGTGGCACTGCTTTCGCGCAGCGTCGGCAATACCAAGTACAGCTGGCTTGTGGTGCTGCTGGGCGTGTTCGCCACGGCGCTGTTCTATGGTGACAGCATGATCACGCCCGCCATCTCCGTCTTGTCGGCGGTGGAAGGGCTGACCGTGGTTGATCCCGGATTCGGACGTTTCGTCATTCCCATCGCTCTTGGCCTGCTGGTAGCATTATTCGCCCTGCAAAAGCGCGGCACGGAAAAGGTGGGTGCATTGTTTGCCCCGGTGATGATGGTGTACTTCGTTGTCATCGCAACGCTGGGAACGATCCAGATTGTCGGTTCTCCCGAGATACTGTGGGCGCTCAACCCCTGGTACGCGGTGCAATTCTTCATCACCGACAAGCTCCTCGCTTTCCTGGCACTGGGCTCGGTGGTGTTGGCGGTGACGGGTGCGGAAGCGCTCTATTCGGACATGGGGCATTTCGGGCGCGGCCCGATGCGCCTCTCCTGGTTCGGCTTTGTCATGCCCTGCCTGCTGCTCAACTATTTCGGCCAGGGGGCGATGATCCTGGGGCTGGGCGATGCCGCTGCGGAAGAAGCGATCATGAGCCCGTTCTTCTTCCTTGCGCCCGAGTATCTGCGCCTGCCGCTCGTCTTCCTGGCAACGGCGGCGACATTCATCGCCAGCCAGGCGGTAATCTCGGGCGCGTTCTCGATAACCCACCAGGCGATCCAGCTTGGCTTCATTCCGCGCCTGTCGATCCGTCATACGAGCGATGAGCACTCCGGCCAGATATACATCCCCATCATCAACTGGGCGCTGCTGTGCGCGGTCATTGTCCTTGTGCTGACCTTCCAGAACTCTTCTAACCTCGCCAGTGCTTACGGCATCGCGGTGACCGGTGCGGTGACGCTCGACACGCTGCTCATGGCGGTGCTGTTCGTGGGCGTATGGAAGTGGCGTATGTGGATTGCGGTGCCTGTGGTGCTGGTGTTCCTGATCGTCGACGGCGCCTATTTCGCTGCCAACGCGACAAAGATTCCCGATGGCGGCTGGTTCCCGCTGTTGGTCGGGGCGATCGCTTTCACCTTGCTGACCACGTGGGCCAAGGGCCGCAAGCTGATGCGCGGACGCATGACGGAGGTCGGCCTGCCGCTCGATATCTTTGCCAAGAGCGCGAACAGCTCCACCAAGCGTGTTTCGGGCACGGCGATCTTTATGAACTCCGGTTCAAAGGGCACGCCATCCGCGCTGCTGCACAACATCAAGCACAACAAGGTTCTTCATGAGCGCGTTGTGGTGCTGACCGTGCTCATCGAGGACGTGCCCTATGTCGATGAGGCCGAACGTATCGAAACGCATGAGCTAGGCGACGGATTCTACCGGGTCATCCTGCATTACGGCTTCATGGAAGAAACCAATGTGCCCGCCGCGCTCGAGAAGGTGGACCAGTGCGGCGGCAAGTTCGAGATGATGCAGACCAGCTTCTTCCTCTCCCGCCAGACGCTGCTGACGGCAGAGAAGCCGGGCATGATGATCTGGCGCGAGAAGCTGTTCGCCTGGATGATGCGCAACGCCGCAACACCGATGGAATTCTTCCGCCTGCCGACCAATCGCGTGGTGGAACTGGGTAGCCAGGTGGAGATCTAGGCGCTGTTAAGCGTCTGTCGATCATGGTCTGTTAGGGCTTGCGCTCTTGGAGGAAAGCCATGTTCCTGTTCAATATCGCCGCCGCGAGCGCAGCCCTTGTCACGCAGGTAGACGAGGCCAATTTCGCCTATGTCGATTGCATGTTTGCGACCGCGCGGAATGCACCTGCCGATATAGGTACCGGTGCTCTGGAGCAGCTTATCGTCCAGTCGTGTGCAAACCAGCGAGATCGACTGCATGCCTTGCTAGTCGAAGTGCGTTTGCAGAACGGCGATAGCCGGGAGCAGGCCGAAGCGACGTGGCAGCAGCTAGAAGCGGACGGGTTGGCCAGCGTTCTTCGTGCGCGTGAACAGGCGCTGCGCCTGAATTAGATAGCAGGGCAAAACAAAGGGCGCCGCTGCATAGTGCAGGGCGCCCTTCTTGTATCGGTAGCGGTGATATCTAGCCGAGGTTGGCGCTCACCATCGCATACATCATCGGCAGAGAGAGCAGCGTGTTGAGCCGGCTGGCGATCAGCGCGCGGGGTGCGGCGGCGGCCTTTTCCTCGGCGCTGGCTTCAACCAGCCCCAGCACCTTCTTCTGCGCCGGCCAGATGATGAACCACACGTTGAAAGCCATCAGCAGTGCAATCCACATACCGATGCCGATCAGCGTGACCTGCCCTGTACCCTGGAACAACAGGGCCTGGTGCAGGTAGTTCCCGACATAAGCGATGATCAGGCCGGTCAGCACGGTCAGCGCGGCGGCCCAGCGGAAATAGAACAGTGCCTTGGGGGCGATATGGCCGGTGACCGCGCCCTTCTGCTCTGCCGGAATGGCCGGCATCAGCGGGACCTGCACGAAGTTGAAATAATAGAGCAGGCCGATCCACAGCACGCCGAAGAACAGGTGCAGCCAGCGCGCAATGGAGTTCACATTGACCTCCACAAAGCCGCTGCCGTGCAGCATCAGCGCCAGTGCCAGCACCAGGCCGACAATCATTACCAGCTGCAGATTCCCAAAGAGTTTTGCCATATCCGATCCCCTGAATTTTGGTTCTTTCTTCCCATGCCTTTAGCTGTGAAGCGTGAGGCATTGAACACATTATCAACCAAGAAATGCGGTTTGGGAAGTCTGTGGCGCTCAGCCGGGGGGAATTGTGCTTTCCTCGTCGCTCTCTTCCAGATTGAGGCCATGTTTCAGAAGCATGGGAATCTGCGTGAAAGTGAACAGGAAGCTGAGCGGCAGGAAGAGCCAGAGCTTTGCGGCCAGCCAGCTTTCAAAGCTGATCGTGAAGAGCAGCGCGGTGTTGAGCACGGCAAGAGCGAGGAAAAAGATGCCCCAGTTAAGCGAGAGCTTGAGCCAGCCTTCCTCGTTCAGACCTTCGAATGCGGCTTCGAGCAGGTAGCGCAGCAGCGGCTTGCCCTTCATCCACCCGCCGATCAGCAACACCCCGAAACCGACATAGATGATGGTCGGTTTCCACTGGATAAACCGCTCGTCCTGGAAATAGATGGTCAACGCGCCGAACCCGACGATCAGAACGGTGGAAAGCCACAACATGGGCGAAACCTTGCCGAACTTGATGCGGCTGAAGGCAAGCGCCACAAGGGCAGCGACGATGAAGGCCCCTGTTCCCTTGACGACGGCAAGGATTTCGCCAGCGGCATCCTCGCCATCGGGCGCGAAATACTTGTAGGTCAGGAAGAAGACGAGCAGCGGCCCGTAGTCGACGAGCACGTTTAGCCAGCCGGAGGCGTGCTTCTTCTTGGCAGTTGGGTTGGTTGGTTGGGTATTCATGCTTTCCGTGCGTCCTGAGCTTGTCGAAGGGCGAACCTTGCGCTCGCTTCGTGGTTCGACAGGCTCACCACGAACGGGGCGGGCAATGCAAGGTCTTTAGGCAATCCCCGCAATAACCTTGGCCACCAGGTCTGGATCGAAGGGACGCAGGTCATCGATCTTCTCGCCCACGCCGATGGCATGGATCGGCAAGCCGTATTGCTCCGCCGCCGCCACCAGCACGCCGCCGCGCGCCGTTCCATCCAGCTTGGTCATGATCAGGCCGGTCACGCCTGCGACCTCCTTGAACACGTCGATCTGGGACAGGGCATTCTGGCCGTTGGTCGCATCGAGCACCAGCACCACATCATGCGGCGCTTCGGGGTTGAGGCGACCGAGAACCTTTCGGATCTTGGCCAGCTCGTCCATCAGCTCGCGCTTGTTCTGCAGCCGGCCCGCCGTGTCGACGATCAGCGCATCAATGCCGGTATCGGTGGCCCTTTTCACTGCATCGAACACGATACTGGCAGGATCGCCGCCTTCGGGCCCCGTCACGATGGGCACACCGACACGATCGGCCCAGATCTTGAGCTGTCCGATGGCCGCAGCGCGGAAAGTATCTCCGGCCGCCAGCATGACGCTGTAATCGTCTTCCTGGAACAGATGTGCGAGCTTGGCGATGGTGGTGGTCTTGCCGCTGCCGTTGACGCCGATCACCAGCAGGACCTGCGGGCGGGGAAAGGCCGTGATCTCCAGCGGCTTGGCAACGGGGCGCAGGATCTCCGCGATCTCTTCCGCCACGGCCTCCTTCAGTTCCCGTTCGGAAATAGTGAGGCCAAAGCGCTTTTCCGCCAGCTTGTCACGGATACGGCGGGCGGCAGCGGGGCCGAGGTCGGACACGATCAGCGCGTCCTCGACGTCGTCCAGCGTCGCATTGTCGAGCTTTGCCGTGCCGACCACGCCAGTAAGGTTTTCGGACAGGCGCTCGGATGTCTTGCGGAAACCGCCGAAGAGCCTCTCTTTCCAGCTCATTGCGCTCATTGGAGAAGGCCTTCCTTGCTGGCTTTCGGCACGATGGTCAGGATCGATCCCCTGGGTGTTCCGGCGGGCACCGCGACATGGGCGAAGTTTTGCGAATAGCCGGTGCCATCGCTCTCAGTAAGCACCGAAAGCGGGCTGCCCACAAGTGTCTGCAACCATGTGTCGCGCGTTGTCGTCACCTCGTCGCGTAGATCGGTTGCGCGTTGCTTGACCAGCGCACGGTCCAGCTGCGGCATGTGCGCGGCTGGCGTGCCGGGGCGAGGGGAGTAGGGGAAGATATGGCCGTGCACGATGCCGAGTTCGCCTATGATCGAGCGGTTGGCCTCGTGGTGCTCGTCGGTTTCGGTAGGGAAGCCGGCGATCAGGTCTGCGCCAATCGCCAGCTCCGGGCGGCGCTCCTTCAAGCGGCGAACCAGGTCGACTGCATCCCGGCGCAAATGGCGGCGTTTCATCCGCTTGAGGATCAGGTCATGCCCGTGCTGCAGAGATAGGTGGAGGTGCGGCATCACCCGTTCCTCGCTGGCGAACAGTTCGAACAGCAAGGGGTCAATCTCGATCCCGTCCAGCGACGACATGCGCAGCCGTTGGAGTTGGGGGAACGTATCCAGCACTGCTTGCACCAGTTTGCCCAGGGGCGGGGTATCGGGAAGATCGTGTCCCCAGCTGGTGACATCGACTCCGGTCAGCACCACTTCGGGCGCACCTTGCAGCAGGTGGCGCTCCACCTCGCCAAGTGCCTGCGCAATTGTGAGCGATCTGCTGCGCCCGCGACCTTGCGGGATGACGCAGAAGGTGCAGGCATGATCGCAGCCGTTCTGCACGGCGATAAAGGCGCGCGTGTGCTTGACGGTTCCAGCGAATTCCGGCCCAGGCGAGGATCTGATGCCAGCATCGACAAGGTCCCCGCCTGCGCGGGGACTCACATTGTAGCGCCTTGGGTCCAGCTTGGCCTCGTTGGCGATCAAGCCGTCGACTTCGGGCATGGCAGAAAGCTGGTCGCGCTCGATGTTTGCGGCACATCCCGTGACCAGAAGACGCGCATCGGGTCGTGCGCGGCGCGCCCTGCGGATGGCCTGGCGGGTCTGGCGCACGGCTTCGGAAGTGACGGCGCAGCTGTTTATCACCACCACATCCTCATGCGCGACCAGCGTACGGATGCGCTCGCTCTCGGCGATGTTGAGGCGGCATCCGAGCGAGATAACTTCAGCGGTGTTGGCGGCACCGCTCAAGCAAAGTCCTCCCACACGAAGGATCCGCGAAAGCTCTCTGTCGCAGGGCCGGTCATGGTGATGCGCTGGTCGTCACCCCAGCTGATGCGAAGCGCGCCGCCGGGCAGGTGGACGGTCACTTCTCGCTCCACCAATCCGCGGCGCATGGCTGCAACGGCCGTGGCACAGGCACCCGTACCGCAAGCGCGCGTCAGGCCTACGCCGCGTTCCCACACGCGCAGGCGGATGGTCTGACGGTTCTCAACCGTGGCGACATTCACATTCACGCGCTCGGGGAAAAGCGGATCATGCTCGATGATCGGACCAAGCTCCTCCAGGAGCACGGCATCGCTGTCCTCGACAAAGAAGATCACATGCGGGTTGCCGACATTGACTGCTGCGGGTCGTTCCAGATTTTCCCAGCCGACCGGCATGGACAGCGTATCCATCGGATAGCCGAGCGGAATGTCGTCCCATTCAAGCCGCGGCACACCCATGTCCACCGAGATGCCGGTGCCGTTCTTGCGCGTCAGAAGGATACCTGCCGTTGTCTCGATCGAGGCTTCTCCCCCGGCGAGCAGTCCGACTGCGCGCGTGGCATTGCCACAGGCTTCCACCTCGCCGCCATCATGGTTGAATATCCGCATGGCGAAATCGGCATTGTCTGATGGCGCAAGCAGGATCAGCTGGTCGCAGCCGATGCCCGTGTGCCGGTCTGCTAGCGCCCGGGCGATGGCGCGCGTCATCGTTGGCAGGGCCTGGGCGCGCGAATCAAGCACGACAAAGTCGTTGCCAAGCCCGTGCATCTTGATGAATTCGACACGCATGCGCGCCAGTTAGGGTGCTATTGTCGCCTGCGCAACGGTAGAGGGCAATATGCGGCCTATCCGGCCTTGCGCTCGTCCTGTTCTTCGATGGCGGCCATTGCGATTTCGGCGGCCCTTTCCCCGGTCAGCAGGTCGAGCCCGGCCAGTCGATTGCGCGTGGTGTGGGCATCTTCCGGCTGGCCATAGAGATAGCCTTGACCCTTGAGCTGGCCCATGGCCTTGAGCGTGTCGAGCGCCCTTGCATTCTCGATCCCTTCGGCAGTGATGGGCAAGGACATGCCCCGGCCAAGTGCAATGATCGCTTCGACCAGCTCATTGCTCGCCGCGTCCCGTCCAAGGTCCGCCACGAAACTGCGGTCGATCTTGATCCGGTCGAACGGCAGGGTGCGCAATTGCGAGAGGCTGGAGAAGCCGGTTCCGAAATCGTCCAGGCTGATGCGGACGCCCTGGTTCTTGAGGCTGGTCACGATCGAGCGCACTGCACCGATATTCTGGTGCAGGCAGCTTTCGGTGATCTCGATTTCCAACCTGTGGGGAGGGAAGCCTGCATCGATCAGCATTTGCAGCAGCCGCTGCGCGAACCACGGGTCCTGCAGTTGCAAGGGCGATACATTGACCGACAGGGTGAGGCGCGGGTCCCAGGACCTGGCATCCTGCAGGGCCTGCTGGACCAGCGACTCCGACAGTTCGGCGATCAGGTCGATCTCTTCGGCGATGGGAATGAAGACCTCTGGCTTTACCAGTCCATGCTTGGGTGAATTCCAGCGCGCCAGCATCTCGAAGCCGACCAGCCTGCCGGTCTCCAGGTCGATCTGTTGCTCGTAATAGGGCACAAATTCGCCTGCCGCTATGCCCCGGCGGATGCCATTCTCGAGTTCGTGGCGCAGGATGATTTCATCCTCCATCAGTGCTTCGAACCAGAAGCAGCGGTTCCGGCCGTTCTTCTTGGCATGATACATGGCGATGTCGGCGCGGTGAATCAGCACGTCGGCCTGCGATGTTTGTTGGACGGCATGCTGCTCTGTGGAAACCATGCCGATGGAAATCGTCGGCTCGATCACGCCACCCTTGTGCTCGATGGGGGCGGAAACGAGGGCGATGATCTGCTCGGCCAGCTGTTCCATTTGCTCGCTTGCGCGGGCGCGGTGCGGGACCGCGCAGATGAACTCGTCACCGCCGATCCTGGCGAGCAACGCGTTTGCTGGCAGCAATGAGCGTATCCGCTGGGCAACATTAGCAAGGACAAGGTCGCCGACCTTGTGCCCGTTCAGGTCATTGATCTGCTTGAAATTGTCCAGGTCGACCATGAGGAGCGCGACGTGCTCCTGCGCGGAGCGCGGGCTGTTCAGCATCCTGTCGATGGCGGGAACGCCGCTGCGGCGGTTGAGGCATCCGGTCAGATCGTCCGTATCGGCAAGCTTCTGCGCGCGCTCCTCTGCCTTGCGGCGTTCGGCCACCTCGCGGTGCAAGTCAGCATATCGGCGCCAGCCGAAGATCAGCAGGGCGATATTGAGCAGGAGGGCATTGGTGAGGGCCACGTCGGGAGCTTCGCCCACACCCATCCATGCGCGCATGATCTTGGGCATGACTGTGCCGCCGGTCGTGACGAAAAGGACAATGGCGGCACCCGCGATGCCAAGCGCAAGCAGATCGCGATCTGCCTTGCGGTCACGCGGGGTAATTCGCGCCGTATTGTCTTCCACAGCTTTTGCCAAAGCAACTTGTCCCTTGAGGTGAAGGGCACTTATGCGGACTTATGATCAAATTTGAGTTAATACAGGGCTACGCGTTGGTACCTGACTCATGCCTTTCAGGGAGACCATGAAATGCCGCGTTATTGGCTTATGAAGTCGGAACCGGAGAAATACAGCTGGGACGATCTTGTGCGCGATGGAGAGACCGTGTGGGACGGTGTGCGCAATCACCGCGCCAGCAACAACATGCGGGATATGGAACTGGGCGATCAGGCCTTCTACTACCACTCCGTCACCGGCAAGGAGATCGTCGGGATCGCGGAGATCAGCAGGAACGGGTTCACCGATCCGACCGATCCCGAAGGCAAGTGGGCGACCGTATATATCAAGCCCGTTCGTGCGTTGGAGCGCCCCATCTCGCTGGCGGAGATCAAGGCCGATCCCGTTCTGGAAGGAATCGAACTTGTGCGGCTAGGGCGCCTGTCCGTCGCCGAGATTACGCCTGAGGAATGGGATTACATCTGCAAGAAGGCGAAGAAGCCGGCCTAGCGGCTCCGCAGACCACTCACGGTTGCGCCCCCGGCACTCAATTGCTCAATGTCGCTGATACAATGGAGCAAGCGAATACCCTTGAGTTTCAGCGCTTCACTTAGGGTACTTGCGAATTGTTCTGTGGTTTCGACGCGTTTGCCCCAACCGCCGAAACTGTTTGCCATCGCGGCGAAATCGGGGTTGGCAAGGTCGGTCGAAGCGACGCGGCCCGGGTATTCGCGCTCCTGATGCATGCGGATCGTGCCATAGGCCGCATTGTCGAAGACGATGGCGAGGACATCTGCGCCATATTGCGCGGCGGTGGCCAGCTCCTGCGCATTCATCATGAAATCGCCATCGCCCGCCGCGGCGATCACGCAACGGTCCGGATAGCGCAAGGCGGCAGCCACCGCGGCGGGTATGCCATAGCCCATGGCGCCGCAGGTCGGGGCAAGCTGGCTCGGGAAGCCTGCATAATGCCAATAGCGGTGCCACCAGCCGGCAAAATTGCCAGCACCGTTGCAGATGATCGCATCGGCCGGGATCTGGCGCCGCGCCTCGGCCATGCAGCGGGTCAGATCGAGCGGGAAGTCAGCTTCGCCCGGCGTCGACCATTCGAGCCACTCGGCGTGCGCCTCGGTTCCTGCATCGAAGGAAATGATCGCGTGATCGTCCCACAGGGCGGCGCTTTCGGCGAATTCGTCAGGGTCGGCGCAAATGGCCAGGTCCGCGCGGTAAACGCTGTTGAGCTCCTCAGCATCGGGATGCACGTGGATCAGAGTCTGGCCGGGATGATCGGGCGTGATCAGCTCATAACCATCGGTCGTTGCCTCTCCCAGACGCGCACCGACGACGAGCAGGAGGTCGGCGGCCCGTACTCTTTCGACCAGCTTCGGGTTGGGGCCATAGCCCAAGTTTCCAGCGTAGACGGAACTTGAAGGCGGAATGGCATCCTGCCTGCGGAATGCCGTTGCAACGGGAATGCCCATGCGTTCGGCAAATTGGGTGAAGTATTCGCGTGCCTTTGCGTGCCAGCCAGCACCACCGATGATGGCGAGCGGGGCTGCCGCATCGGCGATCAGGCCCATCATGGCCTGCAAGGCGTCGGGGCAGGGCGGCTGCGCCGGACGGCATACCATGGGGCGCACTGCGGCTTCCACGCTGTCCTCGTGAAGCATGTCCTCAGGCAGGGCGAGCACCACGGGTCCAGGCCTGCCGGAAACCGCCGAGGCATATGCGCGGGCGATATATTCGGGGATGCGTTCGGCCTGGTCGATTCGCGCGGCCCATTTGCAGATGGGGCCGAAGAAGCCGGGAAAATCAATTTCCTGGAACCCCTCCCGATCGCGCATGCTGCGCCCGACATCGCCCACGAACAGGATCATGGGTTGCGAATCCTGATGCGCGACATGCACGCCAATGCTGGCATTGGTCGCACCAGGACCGCGCGTGACGAAGGCAATGCCGGGCCGCCCTGTCATCGCGCCATCCGCACAGGCCATGAAAGCCACGCCGCCTTCCTGCCTGCAAGTCACAGTCTGGATCGAGCTTTTGTCCCTCAGCGCATCCAGCACCGGCAGGAAACTCTCGCCGGGGACGGTGAAGACACGGTCGCAGCCCTGCGCGACAAGGCAATCGACCAGTAGGTGGGCGGCTTGGTTACTCATGAAATCATTCACTAGCGCGTGTAACAGCGCGCGGCAATCGACCTTCGATATCGTAAATGTCCCGACTGTGGACATTAACAAAATCTGCGCTGGGCAAAGGTTACCAAACTGTTAACACTCGCTCCCATGAGACGCGCACTTGTCCTTACCGATGAATCGGCCCGCCACCCGTTCCGGGTATCGCTGCCCATGAACAGGCGTGCGGCGAACGATGTGGAGAATCGCCTGTCCTGGCGTCTCAACTTCGGGCTGGATGCAAACGACATGCGCCAGTTTGCCGCGAATTATGCAGCAGGCTTCGTGGCTGTCAGCGCCTTCATCGCCTGATTTTCCTGGCGACTATTCGGCCACGGCCTGTTCCGCTTTCTCCGCCGCGTATAGTCGGTACCCCAGCCATGCAGACACCAGGCACATTATCGCGCTGAGCAGCAGTTGCTCCACCAGCGGCACGCCGATGGCGCTGAGGCCCAGTGCCACAAGCGAACCAATCACCATAGCTCCGGAATTGACGATATTGTTCGCCGCTACCGTGCGCGATGCTTCGGAAGGATCGACCTTGGTGGTGAGAAAGGCATAGAGCGGCACCACGAACATGCCGCCTGAAATGGCGATCATCAGCAAGGCAAAAAGCACCAGCGGGGCTAGGGGCTGGGCGAGGAATTCTCCGATCGAGAGCAATTCCCCAGCCTGTACCTGCAAGGACCAGTTGCGGCACACAAGATAAAATGCGGCGACAAAACCGCCCATAACAAGCACCGAGAACGGCGCATAGCGGGCTGAGACCTGGCCCTTGAGCATGGCATTGATCGCCACCGACCCCACGGCCACGCCGATGGAGAAGGTTACCAGGAACAGGCTGGCCACCTCCTTGCTCGCCATCAGCACATTCTTGGCCAGAGGCGGAAACTGGATGAACAGCACCGTGCCGATAGCCCAGAAGAAGCTGATGGCAAGAATGGCGTAGAACACTTCGCGATAGTGGCAGGTATTGCGGATGAGCGTGAAAGATGCGCGAATGATATGCAGGTCGATCGGCTCCGCCTTGATCATCGGAGGAGCAGGGGGAACGCTGCGGCTGGTCAGGTAGCCGATTACTGCAATCGCGATAACCAGCACGGCGGCCACTTCCACCTCGATAAATCCCGCAAGGATCGTTCCCGCCATGATGGCGATATAGGTTCCCGCCTCCACCATGCCGGTGCCGGCCAGAACCTCGTGCCGCTCCAGGTGCTGCGGCAGGATCGCATATTTGATCGGGCCGAAGAATGTGGAGTGCACGCCCATGGCAAACAGCGCGACCATCATCAGCGGGATAGCCAGCAAGTGTGTCAGAAAGCCCATATAGGCCAGGACCAGGCCGATCGCGCCGACACACATGATGGCGATTTCCGCCATCTTCACCGCGCGAATGATCACGGCCTTGTCGCGCATGTCAGCCAATTGGCCAGCGAGGGCGGAGAGGATGAAGAAGGGCAGGATGAAAACCGCAGAGGCTACCCCGCTGAAAACGGTCTCCTGCTCGGCCGAATTATAGACCGAGTAGACCACGAACAGCACCATTGCGTTCTTGTAGAGATTGTCATTGAACGCGTTGAGCAACTGGGTCGCAAACAGTGGGGCAAATCGCCTCTGCTTGAGGAGGTGGGTGGACGTTAGCATGAGGCTGTTTCAGTGACCCTTTTGTATCTCTCCATCACAGCCTTAGCCTGCTGGGCCTGACAAACAAGCAAGCTCGCCCTTTTTTGCCGGGCCATTTGGAGCTAAGTGTCTGGATCTATGCTGTCGCTTCCCAACCTCCTCACGCTATCGCGCATCGCCATGATACCCTTGCTTGCAGGGCTGCTGTGGTGGCCGGGATGGGAGATAGGCTATCTTGCCGCCTTCGCGCTCTATTCCGTGATGGGCATCACAGATTACTTTGACGGCATGCTTGCACGCCAGAGCGGGAAGGTTTCCAGGCTCGGCATCTTCCTCGATCCGATTGCCGACAAGATCATGGTTGCCTCCGTCATCCTTGTGCTCACGGCGATGGGTGTGTTGCGCGGGCCCTATGTCGGCGATGCGCACGTGATTGCCGGCATGATCATCCTGATCCGGGAGATCGCCGTCTCTGGCCTGCGCGAATTCCTGGGCGGGCTGCAGGTTTCCATCCCGGTCAGCCGTCTCGCCAAATGGAAGACCACCTTGCAGATTATCGCTTTGGGCTCACTGATACTGGGGCAGGGCATGCCCTGGTGGAATTTCGAAGCACTCGGTATCATCCACAATGTCCCGCACACGGTTGGCCTCTTCACCCTGTGGGGCGCTGCCATACTGACGCTCATTACCGGCTGGGATTATTTGCGTGTCGGCCTGAAGCATATGGATTGACCTGCCATCCATCAGGCGAACGGGATTGAAGTAGCGCTGGACCTTATCTGCGCAGGCAAAGTGCCTATGATGTCACCGTCGGCCTGAACTGCCTCGTTGATCGTACTTTCGATGGAAAGATCCCGGCACACCAGCGCGGTAATTCCGCGGCCTTTCGGCCTGCTGCCACGCAGAATATCCAGCGCAAATGCGAAGAATTCCCGCCTGCGCGCGGTCTCCAGCATGACCACGTGAAGCAAGTCATCCGTCAGCTTTGCAGATGGAGCAAAGCTCCACGGCCCGGCGAAAAAGCGGCCCTTGGCAATGTAGATGGCTTCGCAAAGATGTTCGCGTCCATCGATTAGCACGCTCAATTTCGCTCGTCGCCAGTGCAAGAGCGATTGGAGAAAGGCGACCGCATAGGCAGAGCGACCGATCAGGCGTTTCAGGCCTGCTGAGAGGTTGGAAATTGCCTGACACTCGGGACCTATGCTGGCGCAGGTCAGGAAAGTCTCGCTATTGAAGTTTGCAGTGTAATGAGCGAGGCGGTCTGCCGACGCCAGCAATCGCTGCGCAAACTTTTCTGGATTTCGGGGGTAACCAGCCTCCCTTGCAACAAGATTGATTGTCCCTGCGGGATATTGTGCGACCGGGATATTGGAATTTATGGCGCGCAGGGCAGCAATCGCATGACGCAACGTTCCGTCGCCGCCCGCAACGCAAAGATGCGTGGCCCGCGGGTCTATGATCGCTCCTGACTTGCTTGAGCTTTCGAAGATGATGGTAGTCGCGCCTGCCTTTTCCAGAGCCTTGCGCAATCTTCCGATCCGCCGCGCGGAGTACGTGCCAGCCTCGGGGTTGAACAGGATCTGGACGCAAGCCGACATGGGTCAGTTCAAGCCTAACCCGCCCTGAGTTCCTGCGCCAACAGCCTGAACTCCTCCGCCCTCGGCGAGTTCTGTCGCCAGATCAGCGCAATCTCGCGGCTGGTGTGCTTCCCCTTCAGCGGGCGGGCGACAACGTTGGTGTCGTGCAAGATGCCTGATTCAATCGCCATTTCGGGCAGCATGGTGAGGCCGAGGCCGTTATCGACCATCTGCACCAGCGTGTGCAGGCTGGTGCCGATCATGGTGGCACTGGCGCGCATTTCCGGGCGATTGCAGGCGGCGAGCGCGTGTTCCTTGAGGCAGTGCCCGTCCTCCAGCAGCATCAGCCGCCCTTCGTCGATCATGGCTGGCGGGATTTCTTCGGGCGGATCGCGCGGATCGTCCTTGGGAAAGGCAACGTAAAGCTGGTCTTCGCAGATCCGCTCCTTCTCCACCTCGCCCGTGGCGAAGGGCAGGGCCAGGAGAACGCAATCGGCGCGGCCATGGTGGAGCGATTCCACTGCATGATCGGACGTTTCCTCGCGCAGGAACAGCTTCAATTGCGGACGTTCCTTGCGCAGGCGCGGAAGGATGCGCGGCAGCAGGAAGGGAGCGATGGTGGGAATTACGCTCATGCGCAGTTCGCCCGATAGTGGTTTGCCTGCGGCCTGAACGAGGTCGGACAGCTCCTCCGCCTCGCGCAACAGGCGGTGCGCCTTGTCCACGACCTGGTTGCCCAACGGCGTAAAGCGCACAACGCGGCGGCTGCGTTCCACCAAAGTCACACCCAGCAGCGATTCCAGCTCGCGGATACCTGCGGAAAGCGTGGATTGGGAAACAAAGCAGCTATCCGCCGCGCGTCCGAAATGCCCATGTTCATGCAGCGCGACCAGATATTGCAGCTGCTTGATTGTAGGCAGGTAGGTGCTCACTCGGCTGCTTCAGCCTCTGCAGCTTCGTCCAGCACCGCATGCACCTGGGCGGCGCCATTCGCGACATCATCGATATGGGTCATCTTGAGACGGCCTCTCTCGACGGCGAAAGCGAGCTTGCCCTCCACCAGATCCAGCGCGTCCTTGCCAAACACCTCGTAACGCCAGCCTTCGAGTACGGAGAGCTTGCGCACACCGGCGGCCAGCGCTTCCAGCTCGTCCGATTTGGTGAGCAGGCGCGATGCCACGTCGATCTCCCGCGCGCGGATCTTGAGCAGCAGCTTGAGCAGGTCCGCTACCAGCGCGCCTTCCTTGCCCAGCGGGGCACCGCGTTTGGGCTTTTCGGGCATTTCCTCTTCCGCAAGCGGTTCGGCGTCGCGCAGAACGCGCATGAGCCGCTTGCCGATGTCGTTTTCCTTCCACGCGTTTGAAAGGCCGCGCACCTTGGCAAGCTCTTCCTGCTTCTTGGGCGGATGGCTGGCGATGTCGGCCAGAGTCTCGTCGCGAATGATGCGCCCGCGGGGAATGTCCTTGTCCTGCGCTTCGGACTCGCGCCAGGCAGCCAGGGCCTTGAGGCGCCCCAGCACCGCCGGATTGCGTCCCGGCGCCCGAATACGGTGCCATGCCTCGTGGATGTCATTGGCGTAATTGGACGGATCGGCGAGCTTGTCCATCTCGGCATTGAGCCACATACCGCGTCCGGTTTTCATCAGTTTTTCAAGAAGCTTCGGGAATATCTTGGCAAGATATGTCACGTCGCCAATGGCGTATTCGATCTGCCGGTCGGTCAGCGGGCGTCGGCTCCAGTCGGTAAAGCGAGCGCCCTTGTCGATCACCTTGCCCAGCCAGCTTTCAACAAGGTTGGCATAGCCGATCTGCTCGCTCTGGCTGACGGCCATCATAGCGATCTGCGTGTCGAATATCGGATGCGGCGTCTTGCCGGTGAGGTTGTAGATGATTTCCACATCCTGCCCGCCCGCATGGAAAACCTTGAGCACGTCCTCGTTCTCGCACAGCAAATCCAGCAGCGGTTGGAGGTCGATGCCATCGGCCAACGGGTCGATGGCTGCGGCTTCCTTGTCATTGCCGATCTGGATCAGGCAGAGGAGGGGGTAATAGGTGTTTTCGCGCATGAATTCGGTGTCGACGCACACGAATTCGCTGCTTGCCAGCCTCTCGCACAGAGCGGCCAGTTCTTTGGTTTTGGTAATAAGGGGAAGTATGTTCATTTCATTCGTCATGTCTGTTTGAGCGGTTCACCGCCCGGCGGCCACAGGGCCAGTTGTCACCTCGGCGAAAAACTCGCCCGGCTGAGTGCCCCTCTAACTTGCAACGGGCCTGTCGCCAATCGGCATGTGACCGAAATCCACCATTGAAGGACAATGTGTTGCAGCTTGGCCGCGTTCTTGCTTCAGGCAAGTAGCATTCTGGGGGTGACGCGGGGCGGGCGAGGCGCTAGAGCGCGCCGCTTGAGACAGGTGGAGCCATCCAGCCCCGCCGCTGAGAATTCTGTATATCAAAGAAGCCGCAAAGCCAATGACCGTCCACGCTTATCGCACCCACACCTGTGCCGCGCTCGACAAGGGCAATGTCGGCGAAACCGTCCGCCTGTCGGGCTGGATCCATCGCAAGCGCGACCATGGCGGCGTTCTCTTCGTCGACCTGCGCGACCATTATGGCATCACGCAGATTGTGGCGGACGAGGATTCGCCCGCCTTGCCGATCCTCGATGGACTGAGGCTGGAAAGTGTCGTTACCATCGACGGCAATGTGAAGGCGCGCGATCCCGCAGCGGTCAATCCGAACCTGCCGACCGGCGAGATCGAGGTTTTTGCGCGCAATGTGACAGTGCAGAGCAAGGCGGAAGAACTGCCGTTGATCGTGAATTCGGCAGAGGATTACCCTGAAGACACGCGCATGAAGTATCGCTTTGTGGACCTGCGCCGTGACCGCGTTCACAATAATATCATGCTGCGTTCCAGGGTGATCAGCAGCCTGCGCCGCCGGATGCAGGACCAGGGCTTCACCGAATTCCAGACACCGATCCTGGCTGCATCCAGCCCCGAAGGCGCGCGCGACTATATCGTGCCGAGTCGCCTGCACCCGGGCACTTTCTATGCGCTGCCGCAAGCGCCGCAGATGTTCAAACAGCTGCTGATGGTTGCCGGTTTTGACCGTTATTTCCAGATCGCGCCCTGCTTCCGCGACGAAGACCTGCGTGCAGACCGCAGCCCTGAGTTCTACCAGCTCGACTTCGAGATGAGCTTCGTTACCCAGGAAGACGTGTTCAACGCCATCGAGCCGGTGCTGGCGGGCGTTTTCGAGGAGTTTTCCGGCGGCAAGAGCGTGACGCCTGCAGGTACATTCCCGCGCATTCCCTATGCCGAAACCATGCTGAAGTATGGCTCCGACAAGCCCGATCTGCGCAATCCGCTGGTGATCAGCGATGTGTCGCATCACTTCACCACTTCCGGATTTGGCATTTTCGAGAAGATTGTCGGTTCGGGCGGTGTCGTGCGCGCAATTCCTGCCCCGGATACGCATGAGAAGAGCCGCAAGTTCTTCGACGACATGAATGACTGGTCGAAGCGTGAAGGCTTTGCAGGGCTCGGCTACGTCACTCGCAAGGGCGGCGAGTTCGGTGGTCCGATTGCCAAGAACCACGGCCCCGAGAACATGCAGAAGCTCTATGACGAGCTTGGCCTGGGTGAAAACGATGGCCTGTTCTTCGCTGCGGGCAAGGGAAAGGACGCGGCCAAGCTGGCCGGAGCCGCGCGTATCCGTTGCGGCGAAGAGCTGGGCCTGATCGAGCAGGGTTGCTTCAAGTTCTGCTGGATCGTCGACTTCCCGATGTTCGAATATGACGAAGAGCAGAAAAAGGTCGATTTCAGTCACAACCCCTTCTCCATGCCGCAAGGCGAGATGGAGGCGCTGGAATCGCAGGACCCGCTGTCGATCAAGGCCTGGCAGTACGACATCGTCTGCAACGGCTACGAACTTTCTTCGGGCGCGATCCGGAACCACAAGCCGGAAATCATGTACAAGGCGTTCGAAATCGCGGGCTATTCGCGCGAGGATGTCGATGCGAATTTTTCCGGCATGATCGAGGCCTTCAAGCTCGGCGCACCGCCGCATGGCGGCTCCGCACCGGGTATCGACCGCATCGTCATGCTGCTGGCGGATGAACCGAATATTCGCGAGGTGATCGCCTTCCCGCTCAACCAGAAGGCGCAGGACCTGATGATGGGCGCACCTTCAAAGGTGAGCGCGCGCCAGCTGCGCGATGTGCATATTCGCACTGTCGAACCACCAAGAACCGAAGGGCAAGGGTAACAAAGCTGAGGAACAGTGCCTGCAGCCGTGCAGGCTTGCACTTGCCAGCGTCGTCCCCACTCTTTAGGGCGAATGCAAATCCAACCTGTAAGTGTTTCGAGAGGGAACCACATGAGCGATACCGCTGACCGCGTTAAGAAGATCGTCGTCGAGCATCTGGGCGTTGAAGAAGACAAGGTCACGCCCGATGCAAGCTTCATCGATGATCTGGGTGCAGACAGCCTCGACATTGTCGAGCTGGTGATGGCCTTCGAAGAGGAATTCGGCGTCGAAATTCCCGACGATGCGGCTGAGAAGATCAACACCGTCGGTGATGCGAACAAGTACATCGACGACAACGCGGGCTAAGCTCCCGTAAACCCGTTCGCGCGAGGTCCCGCCATACGCGGACGGGGAGGGAAGGCTCAGCCATTGTGGCTGGGCCTTTCGTGATTTTGGAAGAGAGAATGAATATGCGGCGAGTGGTCGTAACAGGACTTGGCCTTGTCACCCCCTTGGGTGGCGATGTGGAAACCACCTGGGCGAATCTGCTCGCCGGGAAGAGCGGCATTGGCCCGATCACGAAATTCGATGCGTCGGACCAGAAGTGCCAGATCGCCGGGGAAGTAAAGCCCGCCGATCATGAATACGGCTTCGATCCCGACAGGCGCGTGGACCACAAGGTCCAGCGGCAGGTCGATCCCTTCATTGTCTTTGGCATCGATGCAGCCGGGCAGGCGATCGAGGATGCCGGGCTTCTCGACATGGATGAGGCGACCAGGCTGCGTGCTGGCTGCTCGATCGGTTCGGGAATCGGCGGCCTGCCGGGGATCGAGCTGGAATCGGTCAACCTCCACGAACGTGGTCCGGGCCGGGTTTCGCCGCACTTCGTCCATGGACGCCTCATCAACCTTATCTCTGGCCAGGTATCGATCAAATACGGCCTGATGGGGCCGAATCACGCGGTCGTGACCGCCTGTTCGACGGGCGCGCATTCGATCGGCGATGCCGCGCGCATGATTCGCGATGACGATGCCGACATCATGTTGGCGGGCGGGGCCGAGGCAACAATTTGCCCCATCGGCATCGCCGGTTTTGCCCAGGCGCGTGCGCTCAATTGCAGCATGAACGATCGCCCCACCGAAGCCAGCCGCCCCTATGACAAGGACCGTGACGGTTTCGTGATGGGCGAGGGCGCCGGTGTCGTCGTGCTCGAGGAGTACGAGCATGCCAAGGCGCGCGGCGCTAAGATCTATGCCGAGGTGGTCGGTTATGGCCTGTCGGGCGATGCCTATCACGTCACCGCGCCGCATCCGGAGGGCAAGGGCGCGGAAAACTCCATGCGCATGGCGCTGAAGAAGGCGGGGCTGGAGGCCGGCGATATCGATTACGTCAATGCGCATGGCACCTCCACCATGGCGGACACGATCGAACTGGCGGCCGTGAAGCGCGTTCTTGGTGACAACCTTGGCGGAGCTTCGATGAGTTCCACCAAGAGTGCCATTGGCCACCTTCTGGGCGGTGCAGGCGCGGTGGAGAGCATTTTCTGCATCCTCGCCATTCGCGACCAGGTGGTTCCGCCTACGCTCAACCTACAGACGCCGGATGATGGCACCGAAGGCGTGGACCTGGTTCCGCTGCAGGCCAGGAAGCGTGAAGTGCGTGCCGCGCTCAACAACAGCTTCGGGTTTGGCGGCACCAACGCTTCGCTGGTAGTCAAGAAGGTCGACTGATCGTGGCAAGGCCTGCCAGGCGCAAGGCAGGGGTGGTTCTCTCCCTTGCGCTGCTGGCGCTTGCGCTATTCGCCGGATGGCAGCTTGCGACCTGGTATATTCCATCCGCGCTGGAGGAAGAGCGGCCTTTCATTGTGCCGGAAGGCGCCAGCCTGACAGGAGTGGCGCACAAGCTGGAAGAGGAAGGGTTCATCGCCGATGCCGAGACCTTCCTGCTCTTCGCCAAAGTGCTGGGCGGCAACGATCCGATCAAGGCAGGCGAGTTCCTCCTCCCGGTACCCGCATCGGGCAACCAGCTGCTCTCGATCCTGCAGGGCGGCGATGTAGTACGCCGCTTCGTCACCATTCCCGAAGGCATGCCGTCGGTGATGGTGCGCGACCGGCTGATGGCGGAGGAACTGCTGACGGGAGATGTCGAGGCCCCCCCCGAAGGCTCGGTCCTGCCCGAAAGCTATGATTTCGAGCGCGGGGAGAGTCGCGCGGCGGTGCTGGCGCGCATGCAGCAGGCGATGCGCGATACGCTGGCAGAGCTGTGGCCGGGCAAGGGGCCGCGCAGTGTGGTCTCCACGCCCGAAGAGGCGGTGATCCTCGCGTCCATCGTGGAGAAGGAAACCGGTGTGCCGCAGGAACGCGGCATGGTGGCGGGCTTGTACTCAAACCGCCTGCGCCAGGGTATGCGTCTGCAGGCCGATCCGACGATCATCTATCCGATCACCAAGGGACGTCCGCTCGGTCGCCGCATCCGCCGTTCGGAAATCGACGCTGTGAATGACTACAATACCTATTCGATGGACGGACTGCCGCGCGGCGCCATCACCAATCCGGGGCGCGAGGCAATTGCCGCAGTGCTTAACCCGGACGAGACCGATGCGCTGTTTATGGTGGCAGACGATTCCGGCGGCCACGCCTTTGCCGCGACCTATGCCGAGCACCAGGCCAATGTGGAACGTTGGTACAAAATACGCCGCGAGCGTGGTGAGATGTGACAGGCGAGGGGGCTCCCCTCATCGTCACGGCCGAATTGCCGCAGGACCTCTACAGCTGGGCAAACCAGCTGCGGCAGGACCACTTCCCGCCCGAGCGCAATTTCCTGAAAGCGCATGTCACGCTGTTCCACGCGCTTCCACCCAGCGCGGAAGGCGAAGTACGCTCCTGCCTTGCAGCAATGGCTGCGCGCCTCGCCCCCGTTCCAGCCAGGCTGGAGGGGTTGATGAAACTGGGAAAGGGCACCGCGCTGGAGATTTCCAGCCCGGCCATGACCGATTTGTGGGAGGACCTGGCGGATCGTTTTCACGGCATGCTGACACCACAGGACGAGCATCGGCCGCGTCTCCACATCACCATCCAGAACAAGGTTGGCATTGAAGAGGCAAAGGCGCTGCAGGCCGAGCTAGGTCCGCGCATCCTGGCGCGTGACTTCGCGTTTCGCGGGCTGGAACTTCACGCCTATCGCGGCGGACCGTGGGAATTGCTCCATCGCTGGCGTTTTCGCGGTTGACCGGTGCGCGACCCCGCCCTAAATGGCGCGCCTTGCCGGAGCCCAAGAGGCACCGCGCACTGCCGGATGGCGGAGTAGCTCAGGTGGTTAGAGCAGCGGAATCATAATCCGCGTGTCGGGGGTTCGAGTCCCTCCTCCGCTACCAAATTCCCGGCCCTTTCCTGCTGACAGCGCCCCTTTGCATTTTTCGCGTCAGTCCCTACATGCGGCACCACCATGGCGCGTCCCAAACCCTCCACATTCGATAAGCAGAAGATCGTCGCGGAAAACCGCAAGGCGCGCTTCGACTATCATATCGAGGACGTGTTCGAGGCGGGCCTGGCTCTGGCCGGGACCGAGGTGAAAAGCCTCCGCTTTGGCGAGGGCTCGATTGCCGAGAGTTATGCCGAGGTGAAGGATGGCCAGGTGTGGCTGATCAATGCCAACATCCCCGAATTCAGCCATGGCAACCGGCACAATCATGAACCCAAGCGGCCGCGTAAGCTGCTGCTCCACGAACGAGAGATCGACAAGCTGTTCGGTGCGGTCGAACGCAAGGGCATGACGCTGGTCCCGCTGTCGATCTACTTCAATTCGCGCGGGCGGGCGAAGGTGGAACTGGCGCTGGCCAAGGGCAAGCAGGCGCACGACAAGCGCCAGACGATGAAAGATCGCGACTGGCAGCGCGACAAGGCCCGCCTGATGCGCGAAAAAGGCTAGTTTTTCGACATAAATCCTTCCGAACGTCGACGTTAAGCTGCCGTTCGTCGAAGTGTAGATAAGTTCACCTTCACTAGCCCTGCGAAAGGTGTATGGGACGCCGCATAATGGCGAAGAAGAGCATCAAGGATTTCCGGCCGAAAATGCCGACGCGCGACGAGATGGAGCGCAATCGTTGGCTTGCGCCCATTGCCCATCGCTTCAGTCGCTCCGAATTGTGGCGCTTTACCCGCCGATCGGTGCCGCGCGGCGCCGCTCTGGGCCTGTTTGCGGCCTTTATCATCCCGGTGGGGCAGATATTCCTGGCCGCATTCCTGGCCCTGCCTGCGCGCGCCAATGTCCCGATAGCCGCGCTGATCACCTTTGTGACCAATCCCTTCACCACACCCTTCTGGGCCGTGGTGGCAAACAAGGTGGGACGTTTCGTGCTGAAGCTCGACGCCGCCACCGTGGGCGCTGCCAATGCCCAGCTCGAAAGCGGGCGCTGGGAAAGCTATGGCTGGTTCCTGGAAATGGCCGGAGTCACCGCGTTCGGCTTTATGGTTCTGTCGGTTATCACGGCAGCCGTGGGCTATCTGCTGGCGGGCTTCACGTGGCGTATTCTCGTGGCGCGCAAATGGAGCAGGCGACCGGGCCGCAGGAAAGTGCTAAACCCTGCCGAATGATCGGCGGGCAGGGGAAGGACGTGCGCAAGTGAACATGGGGGGCATGCCAGGATCACGGCGACTCATCGATGGTCTTGCCGTGACGGCTGCCATGTTGGTCAGTGTGGCGCTGATCCAGTTTGCCACGGGCGAGCCGACGGTAACGCTGGCATTTGCAGGCGGTCTGACAGTTCTGGGGCTGATCGCTTTTGCAGCATCCCGACACAGGCCAGCCCAGGCCATTCAACAGGACAGCGACACGCCAGACTGGTCGGTCACCGTGGCGGCGATCGAGCAGCCGGGCCAGGCGATAGCCATTACCGATCGCGCCAACCGGCTGATCTGCGCCAATTCGGCTTTCGAGAGCTGGTTCGGGTCGCTGCATGCCCCGCCGAAATTGCCGGTCGATGATGCTTCTGCCGAAACGCTCAACCGCGCCGCTCGCGCTGCATGGCGTGACGGTTCCACCACAGAAACCGTGGCGATCACTTTCGATTCAAGGAACTGGGCGGCAGAGGCTGTCAGGGCAGGACGGAGCGACGACTATCTGATCTGGCGGTTTACGGCGGAAACGCGGAACGAGCCGATCATCGCTATGGGCAAATATTTGACCGGCACATTAGGCCGGATGCTCGGCAATGCCGGGATTGCCGTGGCGCTGGTCGGGGAGGATGGCGCAATCCGAGCGGTCAATGCGGGCTTCGCCTTGCGGGCCAGCGGGGATGAACATGCCAGCCTGGTTGGCCAGGATTTCATCTCGCTCCTGCGGTCGGATGAGAGGGAGCGGATATTCTTTGCCCATGAGGGACGTAAGGGCTCCCCCCAGACGCTTGTACATGTACCGCTGGTGGACCCTGCCAAGAATTCCGATCCGGCCCAGCCGGGCGACGGTCCGGCGCTGATGCTCCTGCTCGACAGCGGTATTGGACTTGGCGGCTGGGGAGGGGAGGCTCGCGGGCAGACACCGCAGCTGGAAGCCCTGCTCGAACAGTTGCCGCTCGGTCTTGCCATGACCGATCGGGACGGACACTTCCTTTTCGCCAACCCGGCCTTCAGGCGGGCCGCGGGAATCGAAGGCACCAATATTCCTCCCTTCCCGTCAGACCTGGTTATTCCGCGCGACAAGACAGCGATTTCCGATGCGGTGCGGCGTTTCGGGCAAGGGCCCGCCAATAGCGGGGACATCGCCGTTCGCCTGCGCAATGATGCCGAGGAACCCGTTTCGCTGGGTCTGGCCGGTGTGCGCGGACTGGGTGAAGCGGCAGTGCTCCTCAGCCTGGCCGATACGACCGAGGAAACCCGCCTCAAGCGACAGGTGGCGCAAGCGACCAAGATGCAGGCCGTGGGCCAGCTTGCAGGCGGCGTGGCGCATGACTTCAACAATGTGCTGACCGCGATCATCGGCTATTGCGATCTCATGCTGCTGCGCCACACGCCGGGTGACAGCGATTATGACGATATCCAGCAGATCAAGGCCAATTCCAACCGCGCGGCCAGCCTGACACGGCAATTGCTGGCCTTCAGCCGCCAGCAGACCTTGCAGCCGGAAATTCTCCAGCTTCCCGATGTCCTTTCCGAAGTCTCGCAATTGCTCAAGCGCCTGCTTGGCGCAAAGATCACGCTCAGTGTGAGCCACGATCGCAATCTCGGCGCGGTGCGCGCCGATCCGCGCCAGCTCGAACAGGTGATCATCAATCTCGCGGTCAACGCGAGAGATGCCATCCAGTCGCGCGGGGGAGAGGCTGCCTCGGGAACGCTGACCTTTACCACGCGCCGCGTCGAAGCCGCCGATATCCGCCGCATGGGCAGCGAGATCATCCCGGCGGGCGATTACACGCTGCTGGTTGCCGAAGACACGGGCGGCGGCATTCCCAGCGATGTGCTGGGCAAGATATTCGAGCCCTTCTTTACCACCAAGGAGCAGGGCAAGGGCACAGGCCTGGGCCTCTCGACCGTCTACGGCATCATCAAGCAATCGGGCGGTTTCATCTTTGCCTCAAACGCCAAGGCGTCGGACGGATCGGTCAAGGGCGCGCGCTTTACCATCTACCTGCCGGTCCACCACGTGACCAAGGAGGACCTGGCAAAGGCCGAGGTTGAAGAGCTGGTCAGCACCTGGTCTGGCGGCGGGCGTGTCCTGCTGGTGGAGGACGAGGACATGGTCCGCGCAGTGGCCGAACGCGCGCTGACAAGGCAGGGCTATGAAGTCACCACCGCCAGCGACGGGGACGAAGGGCTGGAACTGGTGCAGGATGGCGGCGAGTTCGACCTTGTCGTTTCCGACGTTGTCATGCCCAGCATGGACGGTCCCGCGATGGCGAGAGAGATCCGCAAGCTCAAGCCGCGCCTGCCGATCCTGTTCATGTCCGGATATGCCGAGGAACAATTGCGCCGCGATATCGATATCGAGGCGATGCATTTCATGCCCAAACCCTTCAGCGTGGCACAGATCGCAGACAAGGTTGCAGAAGTTCTGGCCAGCGCCGCCAAGCGGAAATAGTTCCCATTCAGCAAGCATACAGGCTGGTGTAACATTATTACATCGGTTGACCGACTCCGGAAGGGATGAGCAAATGACAAGGATTCACCGTATCGCCGCAACATGCTTGTTGGGCGCCACCGCCCTGGCTTCTGCCGCGACCTTTGCCCAATCCGACGCCGATGGCACTGCGCAAGGCGATCTCTCGGTCACCATCTACAACAACGGCCAGTCGCTGGTGCAGGACGTGCGCCAGCTCGACATCCGCTCTGGCCGTTCGACCATCACCTTCCCCGATGTGTCAGCCATGATCCGCCCGGAGACGCTCAGCTTCAATGCGGGCAATACTGCGATCGTCGAACAGAATTTCGATTTCGACCTGCTGACGCCGCAGAAGCTGATGGAGAAAGCGGTCGGGCAGGAAGTGACGCTGATCCGGACCAATCCGGCCACCGGGGCCGAGACGCTGGAACGTGCTGAAGTTCTCTCGACTGTTGGCGGCGTGGTGGTGCGTATCAATGGCAAGATCGAAGTCTTGCGCGATGACGGATTGCCGGTGCGCGTGATCTTTGACGAAGTGCCGCCCAACCTGCGCGCGCGGCCGACGCTTTCGGTGACGCTCGACAGCGACAGGTCCGGGCGCCGTCCGGCCTCGATCCGTTATCTGACACCGGGACTGGGCTGGTCGTCCGATTACGTCGCGCTCTACGACGAACAGCGCGGTACGGTGGACATGCAGGGCTGGGTCACGCTGACCAACACTACAGGCACCACCTTCCACGCCGCGGACACGCTCCTCGTAGCAGGAAATGTGAATGGCGGATATTCCGCTCCACGCCGCGACCTTGTGGAGGCGGGCACAGAGACAGCCGATCGTGAGCGCCTTGGCGATTTCTATCTCTATCCGATCGACGAGCGCACCACGATTGCCAACAACCAGACCAAGCAGGTGAGCTTCCTCGATGTGCAGGGCGTTCCTGCAAGGCGGGTGTATTCGCGGGTTGTCGGATGGCTGACGAGCGACAGCGATCCGCAGAATGTCTCCACCGCCATATCCTTTTCCTCTTCGCGCGAGGGTGGACTGGGCGATGCGCTGCCTGCAGGGACGGTGCGCTTCTACCAGCGAGATTCGCAGGGTAGCCCGCAATTCATCGGCGAAAACAATATCGGTCATACTCCAATGGGCAGCGTGTTGAGCCTGAGGACCGGCGACGCCTTCGACGTCTTCATGCAGGCCGAAGTGGAGAGCCGCGACCGGATTACCGCCGCGGAATATCGCAATGCCTATCGTTATCGTGTGATCGAGGATGGTGAGATTACGCGCCAGGTCGATGTGCAGCGCGCGGTCGACTATTTCCGCACCACCATGCGTTACACCTTCACCAACGCGAAGCCGGAGCCGGTGGAGGTGGAGCTGACGCAAGGCGGCCTTGATCGCGGGTGGTGGACCCGCGATTTCCAGGTGACGAGCGAGGATGTCGCGGGCGAACAGCTCAACGCCGGAACGCGCCTCTACCGCGTTACCGTGCCCGCCAACGGCGAGCGCGTGGTGCGGGTTACGTACCAGACGAAGTATTGAGGGGCTGGGCGTGGCACAGGCCCGTCTCCTGATCCTGCCGCTCCTTCTGTGGAGCTGGACCGCGCATGCGCGTGAGGTCGTCGATGCCTCCGCACCAACCGACCTTGCCGTCACGGTCTATCGTGATCCGAACCGTGGCCTGCGCGATCAAATGAACCGCGACTGGCCGCAAGGCTTCGCGATGATCAGCGAGACCCGCACGGTCTCGCTTCCTGCGGGCGAATCGACCATCCGCTTTGAGGGCGTGGCGGAAGGCATGGTGGCCGTCAGCGCCATCGTCACCGGCCTGCCGGGCGGAACGATCGAGAAGAACCGCAATGCCGACCTTCTCAGCCCCGCCGCGCTGGTGGACGGCACGTTGGGCAATCGCGTGCGCATCACCCGCACGAACCCCGGCACGGGAGCGGAGCAGGCAGAAGACGCCATCATCCGCACGCGCGCAGATGGCGGCCTCGTGCTCCAGACCAGCGATGGTTACGAGGCGGTGCGCTGTTCGGGACTGCCCGAACGGCTGACATTCGATGCCCTGCCCGATGGCCTGTCCGCACAGCCCGTCTTCACCATCGACACGCGCGACGATGCGGGCGGCACTTACACGGTGACGCTGACCTATCTCGCCTGGGGATTTGACTGGCAGGCCAATTACGTCGCCACGCTTCAGGAGGGCGGGGACAGCGACGAGGTGCGCCTGCGCCTGATGAGCTGGCTGACCATCCTCAACGACAACAAACAGAGCTTTGAAGGCGCGGAATTGATGGCAGTGGCGGGAACGCTCAATGTGGTGAGCGATTTCGAGGGCCTGTCCGATCCGCCCGATGCGCGGCCCCTGCGGTTGACATGCTATCCGCTGGGCAGTTCGCTGCGTGGATCGCCGGAGCCCTACTACGGTGCGATTACTTTTCCCCCTCCGCCGCTTGACCTCAACTACCCGGCTCCCATGATGATGCGTGCTGCGATGGCGGACGAGGCAGAGATGATCACTGTCACGGGATCGCGGATCATGGCGGAAGAGGAGCAATTGGGCGACCTCAAGCTTTATCGCATCCCCGCCAATGTCGATGTGCGGGCGCAGGGGCTCAAGCAAGTCGCATTTCTCGACAAAGACAATGTGAGCGGGCGCTATCTCTATCGTGATTTCTGTGAGCCATACCGTGTCGAGGATATGGCGCGAGGAGCCGAAATCCTCTTCGCCACCGTGAATGATGAGGAACATGGCCTGGGCGTGGCGCTGCCATCGGGTGCGATTGCATTTTTCGAACCGTCGTCCGCCGGGGAATTGCTGGTGGGCGAAGAGAACTTGCGTGATTTTGCCAGCGGACAGGATGTCGAGATCAGTCTGGGTCTAAGTTCGCAGGTCTTTGCCATGTGCGAACGGCTGACCAAGCACGAGCCTTACACCGAGAATGCACCCTGGACGCGCATGCGGACGACGCTCACGAATGCCAATCCCGCTGATGTTACCATGCGTATGTTGATCGGCAGCCCAGCCCAATGGGACCAACGTGGCCTGCGCACAGAACTCAAGGATGGCCAGCGAATCGTCGAAGTTACTGTACCTGCCAATGGCGAAAGGGTGGTTGAGTGGCAGGTGCGTCCTGCCCTGACGGAATAGACTTCGATCGTCTGCAAAATTGCTTTTCCAACAAAAATTTCGTTCCACTCTTGTTCTCATGGAACAAAATGGGTACATGGTGTTCCAGTTGATGAATTAAACGCAACTCTTGGAACATGTGGAGGGCCGTGTCATGGCTGCAAGTCTGAAGCTGGTTGAAGGTAAGGAATCGAACGTGGACCGTCAGAAGGCTCTCGACGCAGCCCTCGCGCAAATTGATCGTGCTTTCGGCAAGGGTTCGGCCATGAAGCTGGGCCAGAAGGAAACGATGCAGGTGGAAACGATTTCCACCGGTTCGCTCGGTCTCGATATTGCGCTGGGCGTAGGCGGCCTTCCCAAGGGTCGCGTGATTGAAATCTATGGTCCGGAAAGCTCCGGCAAGACCACGCTGGCGCTGCATGTTCTGGCCGAATGCCAGAAGGCCGGCGGCACCGTTGCCTTCGTCGACGCGGAACATGCGCTCGATCCCGTTTATGCCAAGAAGCTGGGCGTCAATATTGACGAGCTGATCGTTTCGCAGCCCGATACTGGCGAACAGGCGCTGGAAATCGTCGATACGCTGGTGCGTTCCAATGCCATCGACGTGCTGGTGGTGGATTCGGTCGCCGCGCTGGTGCCGCGTGCGGAAATCGAAGGCGAGATGGGTGACAGCCATGTCGGCCTGCAGGCGCGCCTCATGTCACAGTCGCTGCGCAAGCTGACCGGATCGATCAACCGTTCGAAGTGCATGGTGATCTTCATCAACCAGCTGCGCATGAAGATCGGCGTGATGTACGGCAATCCGGAAACCACTACGGGCGGCAATGCGCTCAAGTTCTATGCCTCGGTCCGCCTCGATATTCGCCGTACCGGCCAGATCAAGGACCGCGAGGACATCGTCGGCAACACGACCCGTGTGAAGGTGGTAAAGAACAAGGTCGCGCCGCCGTTCAAGCAGGTCGAATTCGACATCATGTATGGCGAGGGCATTTCCAAGATCGGCGAGATCCTCGATCTGGGCGTGAAAGCCGGACTGGTCGAAAAGTCGGGCAGCTGGTTCAGCTATGACAGCATCCGCATCGGCCAGGGCCGCGAGAATGCCAAGCAGTACCTCAAGGAAAACCCCGAGATTTGCGACAGGTTGGAAGCCGCCATCCGCGGTAACATCGACCAGGTCGCCGAGGAGATGATGACAGGTCCGGACGCGGAACCCGAAGACTGATCCTCAAGAAGCATCCGCGCCCGCAATGACGACCGGGGCGCGCGCTTAAGGAACCGGAGCCGGCGCGGCGCCCCTTGGTGGGGGCAAGGCGCCGGCTTCTTCCGTCCTGGGCCGCGCATCACCCCTTCTGCGGGAGGCTGCATTCTGCTTCTTGTCCCCCGACAGGTCGCGGGGCTAGAAGGAGGGCAAGGAGAAAGAGGCAGCATGGAAAAGCGAGAGTGGCAGGGCAGCACTGGTGAAACCTGGGCCAGGGAATGGCGCCGGACGGATCGCAGCTTCACTGCCGTTACCGAAAAGCTGCTGCGGACAACGCGCAATTTTTCCTTCGATACGGTTCTCGACATTGGCTGCGGGGCAGGTGAGCTATCGATCGCCATCGCTCGCGGGCGGCCCAATTGCCAGGTGCTTGGCGTCGATATTTCGCCTGACCTGGTGAAAGCGGCCCGGGAACGCGGTGCCAGCCATCGAAATCTGTCCTTCGAATTGGCCGATGCCTCCGAATGGTCGCCTCCCTCGGGTTTTAGACCGCAATTGCTTGTCTCCCGTCATGGTGTGATGTTCTTCGAGGATCCGCCTGCGGCTTTCGCCAATCTCGCACGTCTTGCAGCTGATGGCGCGCATATGCTGTTTTCCTGTTTCCGCAGTCCTGCGGACAACCCCTTCTTCACGGAGGTCGCGCGGCTTTTGCCTGATCCTCCAGCGCCGCCGCCGCCCGGTGCGCCTGGCCCTTTTGCCTTCGCGGACAAGGACAGGATCAAACAGATTCTCACTGCTGGCGGGTGGACGGGTATCATGATCGAATCCTTCGATTTCGCCATGATCACTGGCGCCGGCGAAGATTCGATCGAGGATACGGTTGACTACTTTGCCTCTATCGGCCCAGCCGCAGCAATCGCGAGGGAGATGACCGAAGTTGCACGCAAGGAGTTCTTCGACAAGATTCGCAATCTGGCCAGGAATCACCAGGCGGAAGGGATCGTTTCCCTGCCTGCTGCCGGCTGGATCGTTGTGGCCCAAAAGGCCTGATGCGGATCAGCTTTACGTGCCGATCTCCGCCGAATCCCTGAATGCGCTTGTCCAGCGCTCTTTCAACAACTAACTGGCTGCCATGAGTTCGACCAACGATATCCGCCGCGCGTTTCTCGATTACTTCGCGGCCAATGATCACCTTGTGGCGCCCTCGGCGCCGCTTGTGCCTTACAATGATCCCACGTTGATGTTCGTCAACGCGGGGATGGTGCCGTTCAAGAACGTCTTTACGGGTCTTGAGACGCCTCCCGCACCGCGCGCCGCCAGCAGCCAGAAGTGTGTGCGCGCCGGCGGCAAACACAATGATCTCGATAACGTCGGCTATACCGCTCGGCACCTTACCCTGTTCGAAATGCTCGGCAATTTCAGCTTTGGCGACTATTTCAAGGAGCGTGCGATCGAGCTGGCCTGGAAGCTGGTCACCGGCGAACTTGGCCTGGACAAGGATCGCCTTACGGTTACCGTCTATCATACCGATGACGAGGCCTATGACCTGTGGCGCAAGATCGCCGGCCTACCTGAAAGCCGGATCATCCGCATCGCCACCAAGGACAATTTCTGGGCCATGGGTTCGGACGGACCCTGCGGCCCATGTTCCGAGATATTTTGGGATCATGGGCCCGACGTCGCAGGCGGACCTCCCGGTTCGCCGGATGAGGACGGGGACCGTTTCGTCGAGATATGGAACCTCGTCTTCATGCAGCACATGCAGGAAGCCGATCAGATCACGGGCAACCTGCCGCGGCCCAGCATCGATACCGGCATGGGGCTGGAACGCATCGCCAGCGTGATGCAAGGCGTGCACAACGTGTTCGAGACCGACACGTTCAAGGCGCTCATCGCCGCAAGCGTGGACCATTCGGGCGCAAAGGCTGAGGGCGAGAGCCTTGCCAGCCATCGGGTGATTGCAGATCACCTGCGGTCCACCAGTTTCCTGATCGCCGACGGTGTGCTGCCATCCAACGAAGGGCGCGGATATGTGCTGCGCCGGATCATGCGCCGCGCGATGCGTCATGCCCATCTGCTCGGCGCAGAAAAGCCGCTGATGCACCGGCTTGTGCCTTCGCTGGTAGAAGAGATGGGCCATGCCTATCCCGAACTTCCGCGCGCCGAAGCTTTGATCTCTGATGTGTTGGAGCGCGAGGAAACCCGCTTCCGCCAGACGCTCGACAAGGGCCTGCGGCTGTTGGACGAACAAACCAGCGGCATGGGCGAGGGGGACAGCCTTGCCGGCGAGACCGCCTTCAAGCTCTATGATACCTTTGGCTTCCCCTATGATCTAACCGAAGATGCCCTGCGCGCACGTGGAATCATGGTGGACAAGGCCGGTTTCGATGCCGCCATGGCGCAGCAGAAAGCTGCCGCGCGGGCCGCATGGAAGGGCTCGGGCGCCGATGCCGACGGCGAACTGTGGTTCGATATTGCCGAACGCGAGGGCGGAACCGAATTCACCGGCTATGCCTCTACGGAAGGTGAGGGCCGCGTGGTCGCGCTGATTGTCGATGGCAAGGAAGTGACGAGGGCGGAGGCCGGCCAGGAACTGGTCCTGCTGACCAACCAGACGCCCTTCTACGGCGAAAGCGGCGGCCAGACGGGCGATCGCGGCGTGATTTCGGGCGACCGCAGGCTGGAAATGAAGGTGTCCGGCACCTCAAAGCCGCTCGGCCGGCTCCATGCCCATCAGGGCAAGATCACCAATGGTTCCGTCGAGGTGGGGGACACCGTCCATCTCAAGATCGATTCAGTGCGGCGGGACCGCATCCGCGCCAACCATTCCGCCACGCATCTTCTCCATGCGGCCCTGCGCAACCATCTGGGCGATCACGTCACGCAAAAGGGTTCGCTTGTCGCCGATGACCGGCTGCGTTTCGACTTCTCGCATCCCAAGCCGCTCGATGCCGACGAGGTTGAAGCGATCGAAGCCGAGGTGAACGCCGAGATCCGCCACAATGCGCAGGTGTCCACGCGCCTGATGAGCCCGGACGACGCTATCGCCGCCGGTGCCATGGCGCTGTTCGGCGAGAAATATGGCGAGGAAGTGCGCGTTCTTGCCATGGGCAGCACGGGCGATGGCGGGCGCAACTATTCGGTCGAACTCTGCGGCGGAACGCATGTGCGAGCCACCGGCGATATCGGCCTGTTCCGGATCGTGTCGGAAGGCGCAGTGTCCTCAGGCGTGCGGCGTATCGAGGCACTGTCAGGCGAAGCTGCGCGCCTGTGGGTAGTGGGGCGCGAAGAAGCGCTAAAGTCTGTAGCCGCCACACTCAAGACCGCGCCGGACGAGGTGCTGGAACGCGTTGCGGCGCTGGTTGACGAGCGCAAGAGCCTCGAACGCGAGCTGGCAGAGGCAAAGAAGAAGCTGGCCCTGGGCGGCGGCGGTGGAGCCGCAGGCCCGGCAGACGAAGATGTGGGGGGCGTCAAATTCTCCGGCCAGGTGCTTCAAGGCATGGATCCGAAGGAGCTGCGCGGCCTGCTGGACGAGGCGAAGAACCGCATGGGCTCCGGCGTCGCAGCGATCTGTGCGGTCAATGACGGCAAGGCTGCCTTCGCCGTGGCCGTAACCGATGACCTCACGGACCGGCTCAGCGCGGTCGAGCTGGTCCGCGTCGGCGTGGAGGCTTTGGGCGGCAAGGGCGGCGGCGGCAGGCCAGACATGGCGCAGGGCGGTGGACCCGATGGTGACAAGGCAGACGATGCGCTTGCCGCCGTGAAGGCAGCAATGGGCTGAGTCAGCCCTCCGCCTGGCTGGTGCGCAGCTTGGGCTTGTGTTCCAGTTGCGCCTCCTGCTGGATCCGCTCGCGGAATTCGTCGCGCTTTTCGTGGATGCTGGCGATGACCGGTCCCATGGCCACGCCCAATTCCACCAGAACAGCTTCTGATAGCTGGAGCGAGCTTTCCAGCGTTTCGGGCACGGCCACGGTTGCGCCGCTCTTGTAGAGCTCTGTTGCGTGATTGGTGTCGCGGGCGCGGGCGATAATCGGCAAATCGGGGTGCGCCGCGCGCAGATTGCGTACCATGCGCTGGGCAATGACGTGCTCGTCCATCGTCAGGATTACTGCGGGGCACTTGTCCACTCCCAGCTTGTCGAGCATGTCACCTCTCGAAGCATTGCCGAACACGGCCGTGTATCCGTCCCGCCGTGCGCGATCGATCAGGTCGGAATCCGATTCTATCGCCACATAGGCTTTCCCGTGGGTGGTCAGCATTTGTGCCACCAGCCTGCCGACACGGCCAAGCCCGATCACGATCACACGCGGTTCGCCGTCATTCAGGCCAGCCTCGTGCAGCGCAGGCAGAGGCTCCACCCGGCGGCCCATATGCTTGCCCAGTTTTGCCAGCAACGGTGTAATGGTGAGGCCGATGGCGGTGACGATCTGCCAGAATTGCGCGGTGCCGGGCTGGATCAGCATGGCCTGCGTTGCTGCGGCGAGCACGATCAGCGTGGTTTCCGATGGACTGGCCATCAGTATGCCGGTCTCGGTCGCGGTTGCCCTTCGCGCGCCCATCAACCGCAGCAGAATGCCGGTCACCATGGCCTTGAGCGTCAGCACGCCCATCACGGCAGCAAGAATACTCCACAAGTTCGCCCAGATCGTGGTGAGATCGATGCCCATGCCCACTGTGATCAGGAAGATGCCCAGCGCCAGCCCCTTGAAGGGTTCGATAATGCCTTCGACTTCGGTGTGGTATTCGGTTTCGGCGATCAGAAGCCCGGCGATCAGTGCGCCGACGATGGGTGAAAGGCCGGTCAGCGTGGTTGCCAGGCTCGCACCGATCACCACCAGCAGACTGGCGGCAAGGAAGAGCTCAGGGCTCTTGGTGCGCGCGGCAAGGGCGAAGAGACGCGGCAGGCCGAACCTTCCGATCACCATCATCAGCGCCACCACCAGAAGGCCCTGCCAGATGGTGTCGAACAGGCCCGTCAGCCCGTCTGCCTGCGCATAGGGGGCAAGAGCGCCAAGCATGAAGATGATCGGCACGATCATGATGTCTTCGAACAGGAGCATGGACAGCGCTGCCCGCCCGACAGGCGTCGTGGTCCCCGCAATCGGCAGTACCAGCGCGGTGGACGAGAATGCCAGCGCCAGGCCAAGTCCCAGCGCGCCGGTCCAGTATTGGCCCATCATGGAAAGGAATGCCGCGAGCAGCGAGCCGATGACCAGCAGCTCCAATGCGCCCAGGCCGAACACCAGCCTGCGCAATTCCCACAGGCGGTTGAAACTGAGTTCGAGGCCGATGGTAAAGAGCAGGAGCACGATGCCGAACTCTGCGAAGGGTTCCAGTCGCTCGGGGTCGGTTATGGTGACATGCGACAGCCACTCGAATTCATAGACGGCGCGGCCCAGCCCATAGGGGCCGACCAGCAGGCCGACGAGAATGAAGCCGATGATGGGTGTTATGCGGAATCGGGCGAACAGCGGGATGACAATGCCTGCCGCGCCAAGGATCACCAGCGCATCGGACATCATGGGAGAGATCGCTTCGCCGTGCATGGCTGGCATCTATGTCAGATAGTGCTGTCCCGCTGCAATGCACAATTGCGAGGTGTTCACGACTAATGCGGGATCACGCCTGATCAACCGCCTCCCGGACCATGACCGCGTGGTGGCTTTGGTCCAGCGGGTTCGTGACCGCCTCCCGATGCTTCCTCATCCCACTCTACACGATAGAGGTCGAAGCGTCGGTCGGCGAGGTTGCGGACAGTACCTTCCGCCCTGGCCCAGGAGAGGTCAGCCAGGTTTACGTCGCTGATCGTGAGCGTTTCGACGTTCTCTGTAGCCTCTGCCGCGATGCCATCACGTGCAAAGGGGAAATCGCAGGGCGTCAGGATGCAGCTCTTCGCATATTGGATGTCCATATTGGCAACGTTGGGCAGGTTGCCGACATTGCCGCTCATCACCACAAAGCACTGGTTCTCGATCGCACGCGCGGCCGAACAATATCGCACGCGCATGTAGCCCTGGCGGCTATCAGTACAGAAAGGCACGAAGATGATGCGCGCTCCCTCATCCACCAGGCGGCGCGAAAGCTCGGGGAATTCGCAGTCATAGCAGATCTGCACCCCGATCGGACCGCAATCCGTCTGGATCACATCGATAGAATCGCCGCCCTTGATGTTCCACCAGTATGCTTCGTTTGGAGTGGGGTGGATCTTCTCCTGCTCGTGGATTGATCCGTCCCTCAGGCAGACATAGGCGACATTATGGATATCGCCGTCGTCCATCCGTGTCGGATGTGATCCGCCGATGATGTTGATGTTGTATTTCAGTGCCATGTCGGACAGCGCATCGCGAATTCGTGGCGTGTATTCGCTCAGCTTCTCGATCGATTCCAGCGGTGACAATTCCTTGTCCTCGGCACTCAGCAACATGAGCGTGAAGAGCTCGGGGAACAGGATGAAGTCAGAGCCGTAATCGCTTGCGACATCGACGAAGTAGCGAACCTGGCCAAGGAACTCGTCAAAGCTCTTCACCGCGCGTGCCTGCAACTGGCAGGTTGCGATACGCACGCTTTCCACTCCGCGCGGCACGCGGCGGCGCTCGTCTTCCTCCTGGTCCACGAAGGGATTGTGCCACACCATGTGCACGGCATTGCCGCGGCTGGCAGCGTCGTCGGGCAGGTAGTCCTTGAGGATGCCGATCGGTTCGAATCCGTTGGCAAGCTGGAAGCGGATAACCGGATCGTGCAGTTTTCCGGCAACCACCTGGTCGAGATAGTCCTGCGCGCTATCGACCTTGCGCCAGTGCCGCTTCAAATTCGGCATTCGTCCGGCAAAGACGATACCCTTCAATTCCTTCTGCTCGGCAAGGAAACGCCTTTCCTCGTACAAACGCCGCCCTATGCGGGTGCCGCGCACCTCCGGGTCGACACACATCTCGTAGCCATAGAGCCAGTTCCCGGTCGGGTCGTGCCTGCTGCCGTATCCGTTGCCGGTGATCTCTGCCCAGTTGTGCGGCGACAGGGCCTTGTCCCCGCTCATCCGCATGGTGGCGCAATAGCCCACGACTTTGCCGTCAAGGATGGCGACAAAACAGCCTTCGGGATAATTGTTCAGCTGGCCGACCAGCTTTTGCCGGGGGTAGGGGCCGAAATCGGCATAGACCCGCCGCACTAGCGCTCCGATTGCCGAAATATCGGATGGCTGAGCCTGGCGAATTTCGAGACGGGCCTTGGTCATATCTTATGCCTTCCTATGAATTCCAGAACCCATAACGCAAGCGGCGCGGCAAAGCAGCAGCATCCCGAAGGAAGCCGTGCCTAGCCGCGCCGACAATTGCTGTCGCCGGGTTGTCAGCAAATTCCCGATCAGCCGAGACCCTGAGCAGCCATTTCCTTCTCAAGGCCTTCGACGATGGCTTCGAAGAACTGTTCGGTGGTCATCCATGCCTGGTCGGGGCCGATCAGCAGCGCGAGGTCCTTGGTCATCTTGCCGCTTTCGACGCATTCGATGCAGACGCGTTCCAGCGTTTCGGCAAAGGCAATCACATCGGGCGTATTGTCGAAACGACCGCGATAGATGAGGCCGCGCGTCCAGGCGAAGATGCTGGCGATGGGATTGGTCGAAGTGGCCTTGCCCTGCTGGTGCTGGCGGTAGTGGCGGGTCACGGTGCCGTGGGCGGCTTCGGCTTCCACGGTCTTGCCATCGGGCGTCATCAGGACGGACGTCATCAGGCCCAGCGAGCCGAAGCCCTGCGCCACGATGTCCGACTGTACGTCGCCGTCATAGTTCTTGCAGGCCCACACGAACTTGCCGCTCCACTTGAGCGCGGCGGCGACCATGTCGTCGATCAGGCGATGTTCGTAGGAGATACCGGCCTCCGCAAACTTCTCCTTGAAGCCTTCGGTATCAAAAACTTCCTGGAACAGGTCTTTGAAGCGGCCATCATAGCGCTTCAAGATCGTGTTCTTGGTGGAGAGATACACCGGCCAGTTGCGGTCGAGACCGTAGTTGAAGCTGGCACGCGCGAAATCGCGGATGCTCTCATCATGGTTGTACATGGCCATCGCCACGCCGGGTTGATCGAAGGTGTGGACCTCCAGATCGATTGTGTCGCCATTGTCGCCTTCCCAAACCATGCGCAGCTTGCCCGCGCCCGGGATCAGCGTGTCGGTGGCGCGGTACTGGTCGCCAAAGGCATGGCGGCCGACCACGATTGGATCGGTCCAGCCGGGCACCAGGCGCGGAACGTTGGAGATCACGATCGGCTCGCGAAAGATCGTGCCGCCCAGGATGTTGCGGATCGTGCCGTTGGGGCTGCGCCACATCTGCTTGAGGCCGAATTCCTCGACGCGGGCTTCGTCGGGGGTGATTGTGGCGCACTTCACGCCAACGCCGTATTTCTTGATCGCGTTGGCGGAATCGATGGTGATCTGGTCGTCAGTCTCGTCGCGCTTTTCGACAGACAGATCGTAATATTTCAGATCGACATCGAGATAGGGCAGGATCAGCCTTTCGCGGATCCACTGCCAGATGATCTTGGTCATCTCGTCGCCATCGATCTCTACAATCGGGTTCTTGACCTGGATTTTTGCCATCGGGTCTTCCTGTGCTGAATGGAATTTGCGGATAGGGATTGGCGCGCGTCTTAGCATTCGCAACTCTATGCGCAAGGCCTGCGGGGGGATTAGAGTGAATCTGCGCCCGAAACACAAAACCCGCCGCGATTGCGACGGGTTTTCGGATCAGGTCTTGCGAATGGTGGGCGTAGCAAGGATTGAACTTGCGACCCCTACGATGTCAACATAGTGCTCTACCACTGAGCTATACGCCCGAGCCATTTCGCATAAGGCCGCATTTGGCTGCGGCAGGCGGGCCATCTAGCGCCGCCTTTGCCTGCTTGCAAGTGTCTTGGGTGGTTAAAGGCGTAGGGGGATCGCATCCTCGAACATGCGCTCCACTTCCAGCACCAGATCCTTGAGGTGGAACGGCTTGGAGAGCATCTTGGCATGCGGTGCTTCGCGGTTGGCGCGCAGCGTTACTGCGGCAAAACCGGTGATAAACATGACCTTGGTGCTGGGGCTGATCTCATTGCAGCGCTGCGCCAGTTCGATGCCGTCCATCTCCGGCATGACGATATCCGACAGAAGCAGGTCAAAAATCTCGGTTTCGAGCAGGGGCAGAGCCTCGATACCGTTGGCTACGGCCGAGATGCTGTATCCCGCGTTCTCCAAAGCACGCTGGATGTAGGCGCGCATGGAATCGTCGTCTTCTGCCAGCAGGATTCGGATCACGGTTTTCTCTCCATTCATGATGAATCGGGTCGATAAACCATTCGGCTTGCAAGTTCCTCTGGTGATTTGGATGTGGCCAGCTTTGGAACAGCAATCTTTGACTTCGTTCATCCAAGGCGGCAGCACGTCAGCGATGGTCGGACAAGGAAGAAACGCGCATGATTCGGGGCGGCTGCAGGGCGGCCTGCTTCCCGATGGAGAAGGACAAGCGGCTTTCGACCTGTTCCGTTGCCGGCCTTCGGCGATACCCGTCATGATCGCGGTTCCGCATGCGGGAAGGCGCTATCCGGCCAGCCTGGTTGAACAGATGCGGTTCCCTGACCAGGCGCGGCATCGCCTGGAAGACCGTTTGGCAGACGTTCTCGCGCACAAGGTTGCTGACCAGACCGGCGCAACATTGCTTGTCTCGCATGCCCCGCGTGCAATGATCGACCTCAATCGTTCGCCCGACGATATGGACTGGGAGATGGTAGCAGGCGGATCGCCGACGCGGCTGCCGCGCCTTGCCGCCGGTCGCAGGGCGCGCAGCGGGTTGGGGCTGGTTCCGCGGCGCCTTTCGGGGATGGGTGAAATATGGAAGCGCCGTATGTTGGCGGAAGAGCTCGAAGCAAGGATAGAACTGGTCCACAAGCCCTATCATGCTGCGCTGTCGCAAGGGCTCGAGAATTTGCGCGATCGTTGGGGGAGCGCCCTGCTGATTGACTTGCACTCCATGCCGCCGCTCGGACCGAAGTCCGGATATTCTCCTTCACCCGATTTTGTGGTGGGAGATCGTTATGGGGCCTCATGTGGTGCCAGCCTCAGCCTGACCGCCATTGGCCATCTCGAAAATGAGGGGCGCAATGTGGCGCATAATCGCCCTTATGCCGGCGGTTACGTGCTGGAACGCCATTCCGCGCCGGCAAGGGGAATTCACGCGTTGCAGATGGAGGTATGCAGGTCGGCCTATCTCGATGCAGAACTGACCGAGCCGGGGGAGGGTCTCGAAGAGGTGGCAGAGCTGCTGGCCAATTGCGTGCGCAGGCTGGCGGACGAGCTGACATCTGGATCGAGGTCGTTTCCGCAAGCGGCGGAATGATGACCGAACACGGCAAGAAAAAACCGCCCCGCGCTTGAGGCGCGAGGCGGCCAAGGTTCAGGGAGGAAGTGCACAATGTGCACTTATCCCGACCGGTCATGAGGGCAACCTGTCAGGACAATATTAACATAGGCGCGGATGTGCCTGTTTCAAGAAAAAACGGGGCCGGATTAACGGCCCCGTTTTGTGTTTGGGATATTCTTGGCTCTGTCAGGCCCTGGATAGGCCGTCGAACATCTCCTGCGGCGCCGGGCCCTTGCCCTGGAGTCCTTGCCTGGCAAAGATCGTGCGCATCAGATCGAGCGAGAAGATGTGGGCGTAGATGAGCGGCAGCATGCCGTTTTCGTTCCACTTGCGCAGCTGGTCACCGCGCAACTGCCTGAGCTTCTCCTGGTTCACCATCTGGAAACCGCGGTAGATGAACGGCTGACCTTCGCCGTTCAGGCGGTTGATGGCCACTTCGCCGTCCATCAGGAGGTCTTCCTTCTTGAGCTCTTCCATGAAGGATGTGGTCTTTGCGCCGGCCTGTTCGAACATTTCGCAGAACTTCAAAAGGTCCTGCGTGTGCGGGGTCGGTTGTCCGTCATTATTGAACAGGTCGTTGCCCTGCTCGAAGTCGCCAACCAAGTCGGTGGTGGGATCGAAGCAGAGCGAGAGGTTTTCCGAATTCTGCTCAAGCTTGGCGAGCAGGAAGGGATAGCGACGGATGTAGGCCGGAATATACGGCGTGCCGATCACCTTGCCGTCGTCCTCGAAGAAGACGTTCACGCCTTCATTGAGGCCCAACAGAGCCAGCGGCAGCGGCTTGTCGCCAGACGAAAACACGATCGGGTAATCGCGCATTGCCTGCGGGAATTCCTCCACCGTCAGCGGAATGGCGTGTTGTTTTGCAACCCACGGTGCCTTGTCGACCGAAATCGCTTTCCACTTGCCATGCTGCTGGCTGTTGAGCGGTGCGAGGTCGTTATAGAAAATGGGCAATCCGGGTTGAGGCGCGCTGGCCATGTCCTGTCTCTCCAAACTTGGGATTGTTCTTGTGGTTCGCGAAAGCCGGGTGGGGCAATCACTGTTCTGGCGGGGGGCTTTAGAGGCTGCTTGCCTCCGGTGCAAGCGGCACGAGTTTGCCGGGATTGAGGATACCTTCCGGATCGAGCGCCTGCTTGACCTGCCGCATCATTGCCAGGTGGACCGGGTCACCCAACCGGGCGAGCTCGTCACGCTTCAATTGCCCAATTCCGTGTTCGGCGCTGATCGACCCACCCCATTGCGTGACCAGATCATAGACCTGGCTGCTGATCTTCTTGCCATCTCCCGCCTGCCAGCTGACATAATCGGCTCCCGGCGGAGCGATGACATGGAAATGGACATTGCCGTCTCCCAGGTGCCCGAAAGCGACCGCTTCGGTTCCCGGCCATGCAGCTTCCAGCATTGGCACGGCATGCTCGACGAACTCCGGCATCTTCTCGACCGCCACGGAAATATCGTGCTGCACCGCCGGGCCTTTTTCGCGTTCGGCCGCGGCGATCGAATCCCGCAGAAGCCAGAATGCCTCGGCCTGTGTCTCATTCGCGGAAATGACGGCATCTTCCAGCAGGCCCTTCTCCAGCGCAGCCTCAAGCATGGCCTCGACCAGTCCAGCCAAGCTCTCGACATTGGCCTTGTCCGCCACCACCTCGATCAGTGCGTGCCATGCATGTTGTCCGTCGAGGGGAGCGCGCGCATTGGGCAGGTGGTGCACAACGTCGTCAAGCGTGGGCTGCGGGATGACCTCGAAGCCTTCTAGTGCCGATCCTGCCATCTCTTCGCAATGGAGCAGAAGCTTCCTTGCGCCTGACAGCGAGCCTGTTCCCGCCCAGACGACCGCACGGTCGGCAAGGTCGGGAACCAGCTTCAGTGTCGCGGCCGTTATGATCCCGATCGTTCCTTCGGACCCGATCAGCAATTGCTTGAGGTCGAAGCCGCGATTGTCCTTCTTGAGCGGTGTAAGCGAGTTGAAGATGCTGCCATCTGCCAGCACGGCCTCCAGTCCCAGAACCTGTTCCCGCATCGATCCGTGACGCAGGACCTGTGTTCCCCCGGCGTTGGTCGAAACCAGCCCTCCTACCGTTGCCGAGCCCTTGCCGCCCAGTGTGAGAGGGAAGCGCAAGCCTGTTCCATCGACCTTTTCATGCAGCGTTTGCAGGATCACGCCTGCATCGCAGACGATCTTGCGCGCAGGAACGTCGAGCGAGCGGATGGTGTTCATCCGGCGCAGCGAGAGGAGAAGGGCATTGCCTTCCTGGTCGGGCGTTGCGCCGCCGCACATGCCGCTGTTCCCGCCTTGCGGAACGATCGGAATCCTGTGCCGCACGCACAATTTGACCAGAGCCGAAACCTCTTCAGTAGATGCAGGAGAAGCAAGGCCGATCGCCTTGCCGGTAAAGCGACCGCGCCAGTCGGTCAGCCACGGTTCCACCAGTTCGGGGTCCTGCGTGAAGCCGGAAGGCCCCAACAAGGTACGAATTTCTTCGGCAAAAGCGCTTGTCATGGTCATGCGTGCGCTCATGCCAGCCTGCAAGCGGGCTTGCAAAGGTGAATATGCAGGTTAAGCCGCTATTCAATGAGGGTTGCTATTGGGGGATGGATTGCAGGCCGCGCCGGGCGGTTGTTCCAAGAGCATTTGCTTTGAAGAGATATCTCGCCCTTTCCCTTGCCGTATCGATGATCATGGCGGCCGCCCTTGGGGGTGAGGCGCCGCTCCTTGCGCAGGGTGCGGGGGGCAATGCCAGTGCTTCGCCTGAACGGCAGCGCCAGGAATTGGGGCTGGAAGGAATCGCAACGCCTCCTTTCAGGGTATTAGAGGATGCGCGGCGTTCCGACACACTCGGGCAGGTGCAGATCCGGCAGCGCGTGGTTATTCGAGTTTCTCCCAGTCCGCCCGATGCGCGCGAGCGGTTGATGTCTACTCTCCCCAGACGTCCCTTGCGTACCGCCTATGAAGAAGTGCCGCACGGCGATTGCGTGAACACCGAAGATATCCTCGGCGTGCAGCCGACCAATGACAATCGCCTGCTGTTATTCCTTGAAAACCGGCAGATTCTGGCAGCGTCGCTGGGGCACAGTTGTACTGCGCGGGCGTTCTACCAGGGCTTCTATGTCGAACGCAGCGAGGATGGACAGATCTGCATTGCACGCGACCGCCTGCAATCGCGTGCCGGCCTGTCCTGTTCCATCGAAGGTCTGACGCGGCTGGTTGCCGTCGGAAACTGACTGTCCCGTCCTGACAGGGTCATGGGCAAATTCTTGACTTTTTCCTTTCAAGCTGCGTAGGGCGCGCCAGTCGCAATTAGCAGACATACTGCCATTATCGCCTGCTGAGCTGCAGGCCACCCTTTCGGGATATTATACCGCCTATGAAGTTCGCCGATCTCGGCCTTTCCGATAAGTTGCTGCAGGCCGTGCAGGATGCCGGCTATGAGGAGCCGACTCCGATCCAGGCGGAAGCTATCCCGCAGGTCCAGATGATGCGCGACCTGATCGCCATCGCACAGACCGGCACTGGCAAGACGGCCAGCTTCGTGTTGCCGATGATCGATATATTGGCCAACGGTCGCCGCCGGGCGCGGATGCCGCGCTCGTTGATCCTCGAGCCGACGCGCGAACTGGCCATGCAGGTGGCCGAGAATTTCGAAAAATACGGCAAGAACCACAACCTCAACATGGCATTGCTGATCGGCGGCGTGCAGATGGGCGACCAGGTCAAGGCGCTGGACGAGGGTGTGGACGTTCTCATCGCCACGCCGGGCCGGCTGATGGACCTGTTCGAGCGCGGCAAGATCCTGCTCAACGGGTGCGACCTTCTGGTGATAGACGAGGCGGACCGGATGCTCGACATGGGCTTCATTCCCGATATCGAGTTCATTTGCGAGAAACTGCCTGCGCAGCGCCAGACATTGCTTTTCAGCGCCACCATGCCGCCGCCGATCAAGCGGCTGGCAGATAAGTTCCTGACGAACCCCAAGTCGATCGAGGTTGCCCGCGCTGCCACAGCGAATGTCAACATCGCCCAGTTCAAGGTCGAGATCAGCCCGCGCAAGAAGAAGCAGGCGCTGAAATACCTTCTCGAGGTCGACAATGTAACAACCGCGATCATCTTCGCCAATCGCAAGACGACGGTGCGCGAGTTGAACAAGGATCTGCAGAAGTCCGGTTTTCGGAGCGGCGAAATTCATGGTGACATGGACCAGGCCAGCCGCATTGCCGAGCTCGACTTGTTCAAGAAGGGTGAGGTCAACATTCTCGTTGCGTCGGACGTTGCCGCGCGCGGTCTCGATATCAAAGGCGTGAGCCACGTCTTCAATTACGATACCCCGTGGCATCCGGACGATTACGTCCACCGTATCGGCCGCACAGGTCGTGCCGGGGCCAAGGGGCGTTCGATTACGCTGGTCACGCCCGCTGACAAGGAAGCGCTGGAGAACGTCGAAAAGCTGACCAAGATGAAGGTTCCGGCCTTCGACTGGTCCAGCGTCGCTCCCGCCAGAGAGGACCGTTCCGAGCCCGAGCCCGAGCCGCGCGGGGAGCGCCAGCGCGAGGAAAAGCCCAAGCGTTCACGCCCCAAGAGGGAAGAAGCCAAGCCCGAAGAAACGGCCAAGCGCTCACCGCGTAAGGAAAAGCCCGAGGAGGCACCGCGTGCAGAGAAGCGCGAGCGGAGGCCCCGGTACGAGGACAATGATCCTCCCGGCAAGCCGGGTGACTGGAACGGGCCGATGCCCGGCTTTCTGGGTGTCGGTTTCGACTGATCTGTTCTCCGGTGCCGCAATGGGCTAGTCTCCCCGCCACTGGACGGGAGGATTTGATCATGCTGGCGAGAATTCTTTTAGGTTCTGCAGCCCTGGCGCTGCTGGGTGCTCCTGCGGCACTTGCCCAGGGAGAAGACATCGACACTGCGCTCGATATCCGTGAGTGGGAGGTTCCGTGGGAAAACACGCGTCCGCGCGATCCCTTTGCGGTTTCCGACAGCGAAGTCTGGTTCGTCGGGCAGGGCGGCCATTATGCGGCCATGCTCAACCCGCAGACCGGTGAATTCGAGCGGGTGGACCTGCCCGAGGGCGCAGGCCCGCATAACCAGATCGTCGATAAAGATGGTGCTGTCTGGTATGCCGGAAACCTGGTCGGCCATATCGGGCGCATCGATCCCGTCACCCGCGAAATCGAACAGATTCCCATGCCCGATCCGGCAGTGCGCGATCCGCATACGCTGATCTTCGATGATGCGGGCGACATCTGGTTCACCGCGCAGTTCAGCAATTACATCGGCAAGCTGACGCTCGCCACGCGTGAGGTGCAACTGATACCCGTTCCGACCGAACGGGCGCGCCCCTATGGCATCAAGATCGCGCCCGATGGTTCAATCTGGGTCGTCCTGTTCGGTACCAGCAAGCTGGCAAAGGTCGATCCCGCAACCATGGAACTGACCGAGATCGACCTGCCGCGAGAGACGGCGCGCCCCCGCCGTGTCGAGATCACTGATGATGGACGCATCTGGTATGGCGATTATGCCGACGGCCTCCTAGGCGCTTACGATCCTGCGAGCGGCACGTTCGAGGAATGGCCACTCCCGTCAGGTGCGGAATCTCGCCCCTACGGAACTGCCATGGATGGCGAGGGCAATATCTGGTTGGTCGAAACCGGCGTGCAGCCCAACCGCTTTGTCGGCTTCGATCCCGACAACGAGCGCTTCTTCGCCATCGGCGAGGTGCCTTCGGGAGGGCGCACCTTGCGGCATATGCATTACCACGAGGCGACCAATACGATCTGGTTCGGGGCGGATACCAATACTGTGGGCAGGTTGGCGCTCGATTAGAGGACGGCGCTCATGCAAGCTAAAAGAGCGGCATGCTGAACTTGGATATTTCCGCATTGTTTCCTGCGTTGAAATCTCGCCCAAGCCGAGCTTGCCGTGGGTCAACCGCCCATAGCTTCCCTGCTCACCTCGATAGTTGCTCCGCCGCGGAAGCCAAGCGGGCCGGCATCGGTCTCCTCCGCCACCAGCTTGACCCACAGCGTGTCACCATCTCTGTAGTAGGAAGTGTCGCTGGCTGCGCGGAGCGCATCCAGGCTGCGCATTTCGGTGCCCGACGCTGCGCTGCTGAAGCCCGGCAAGGACAAGATGACCCATGAGCCAACGTCCATCTCCCTGAGGCTGAGCGAGGCTTCCGGCCTGTCGGTAATCATTTCCATTTCGGTTCCGGCGCGGATCGTGCTCTGGCCGCTCGTCAGCGGGAACTCTTGTTCATTGCGGACAAGAACATGCGACGGAGCAGGAGGCCTGGCAGGGAGGTCTCCGGCACCAAGCAGGCTGGGGCCGCTTCCAACTGGCGGTTGATCGGGAGCAGGACCGCGGCGAACGGGCGCGCCTACGATCAGGCGGCCATAGTCGCCCGTGCACACAGCCGCGTTCCAGTCCTCCCTGATTTCGCAGCTCTCCGCGTCGGCAGCGACGCTGTCATATACGCCGTCGTTGATGAGAATGTAGCTATCGGCAATGCCGCCGACCGAGCCATCCTTGTCGTGGATGGCAGAGGTCCTCCAGGCCACGCCGCCCAGATGGTCATTGCCCCACCTGTATTCGTCGCGCGGGAAATGTACCTGCTTGGCGTTGATGAAATGTGCGCCTTCAATGGCATTCTCGGTGCTGACGCCTGCGCTGGTATACATGAGGTAGGAGAGCGCGCCCGTATCGCGCAGATCGTTGTCGACGAAGTTTACAAAGGTCGTGTTCACCACGTCGTGCCGGTAGTCGTAATATTCGTAGCCGCGGATCGGGAAATCGGGGATCAGGGGCTTGGGCAGGCTGCGGCCATAGGCCACTTCCTCCGGCGTAGCGGGGTTTCCCGCATTATCGGTCTCGCCGACGAACAGCGAGTCGATCACCAGGGAGGTATATGGATCACGGCCGCCATTGCCCGATGCATGGGTATAGCCCATCGCGTTGTCGGCCACTTTCGCGTTGCGGAAGACATGCATCTCGCCGCGGCCCCAGATGCCGCCATTGCGGTTCTTGTAGGCTGTCAGGTCCGCGAAGACCGTTTCTACCGTCTCGCTGTTATAGTCGGCAACATCGGCCTTGGGCATGTGGGCATTGCCGGTCACGCCGAATGTGTTGTCGGCATTGATGTTCCGGTCGAACATGAAGCCATCATAGTTCGAATGGGCGACATTGCCCCTGAACTCGCGGAAGGGCATGCGGCGCGGCCAGGTCTGGGCGCTAGCCTCCGTGCCCTCGAACTGACCGTTGGGGTGTTCGGGCAGCGACATCCAGAAACCGTTCGAATCCGAACCTGCAGCCACATTGCCAATATAGGTATTGTCCGGATTGGTGATCCAGAAGGTCGCCACAGTGTTGTCGGAAGGCAGCAGGACATTCTCGGATGCCTGACCCTCCCTGCGATAGGCATAGCGATCCTCGAAGTGCGGGTCCTCGCCCGCTGCGGCGAGGCGCGTGGGCATGCAATCGAGCGTCGGGTGACACTTGGTCTGGATGCCAAGGTTCTCGACAAAGCGGTTTCCGTTCTCGATCCCGTCTTCCATGAAGAAGCAGTGGCCGACGGTGTTGTAGGTGACGTTCCTTTCTACCTGCAGATTATTGGTGCCGTGCACCGTCACGCAGCGGTTGAAAGTGTCATGGATAGAGGCATTGCGGATATACTGGCCCGCGCCTTCGCCCAGCATGTGGAAATGGACGGGATAGCGCGCCAGCGTGAGGTGCTGGCCCATGCGCGAGAGCTCGACGCTGTCGATATACATCCTGGACCCGGACATCGCCATGATGTGCCCGCCGAAGTAGGTCTCGTTCGAATCTTCGGAGGCCTGAATCTTGATATTGCGGCTGATCATGCCGACTTCGCCGCGCTCGTCCACGCCGAAGGTGATCTCGCCATAGTGCATATATTCAAGCGGTTCGGCAAAGCTGACCGTGTTGCCGGCGATCGCGGTGATGGTGCGGCGTTCCGCCTGCCTTGGATTGAAGTCGGTCGAGGCGAGGATGATTTCGTCACCCACACGCCAGCCGCTGGTGTCCAGCACGGTGATGCTGGTGACTCCGGTCTCCGCCGTCCGGGCGAGCTTGGTCCAGCTGTTTTCGCGATTGCCATGCAGGTTGAGCGTGCCCTGCATCAGCATGATGCCGCGGTCGCCCATGGTGTTGATGTC
>JAHEBH010000094.1 GCA_024642335.1 Erythrobacter sp. | reverse complement strand
TGCTGGTGACTCCGGTCTCCGCCGTCCGGGCGAGCTTGGTCCAGCTGTTTTCGCGATTGCCATGCAGGTTGAGCGTGCCCTGCATCAGCATGATGCCGCGGTCGCCCATGGTGTTGATGTCCTCGCCCTTCACACTGTCGGTCAGGGTGATGCTGGCATTGTGCTGGTAGGGATTGGCCTCGGTGCCGATCTCCAGCGTGCCGCCCGGGACATAGATCCACTCGCTCTCAAGGCTGATGTCGCGCTCGTCCGAGAAGCTGAGCTTGCCCTGGATGGTCAGGCTGCGCAGGCCGGGCGCATCGACATCGAGCACCACGTCCATGTCGCGGGTGATTTCGACCTCGTCGCCTGCACCCGGAACCTTGCCATCGGGCCACGTAGAGGCATCGGACCACAGCGACTGGGCCTGGGCGGTTGTGCCCGCCCCGATCACAACCGAAGCAGATAGAAGCAAGGTAAGGCGGAGCAGGCCGGGCCGCTTGTGCATGACGATAATCCCCTCATTCAGGACCCGTGAGTCCCATGGTTCTGTTTCTAGAGAGAATGTTGCAGGGGAAGGGTCAGCTTGACAAGCGTGAAAGGGGCGTGCCGGGCGAAGCAGGCCTGTCCTCAATCTGCCTTTTGCACAAAGCTGTCGATCACGCGCTTGGTGCCCGCCTTGTCGAACTCGATCTCGAGCTTGTTGCCTTCTTGCGCGATGACTTCGCCGTAGCCGAACTTGTCGTGGAACACGCGCTGGCCCACGGCGATGTCGCCGCGTGGCCTGGCGGCGAAGCTGGCGGCCGAGCGGGTGGTCTCCTTCACGCGGGCCTGTTTGGTCTCATATCCGGTTGCGAGCGCCCTTTGCCAGCCGGGCCCGCGCGCGGATGAGCGGTCGGGCCGATCGCGCGAGACATGGGCAAATGGGTCTTCGCTCTCGCTCCAGTTCGCCCGCCACATGCTCGCGCCGCCGGTGAGCGTGGTCTCCTGCTCGATCGTTTCGGGCGGCAGTTCCTCGATAAAGCGGCTGGGGATGGAACTGGTCCACTGGCCATAGATGCGCCGGTTTGCCGCGTGGAGAATGGTGCAGCGCCGCCTGGCGCGGGTAATCGCGACATAGGCGAGTCGGCGTTCCTCCTCGAGACTGGCGAGCCCGCCTTCATCCAGCGCGCGCTGGCTGGGGAAGACGCCTTCCTCCCAGCCCGGCAGGAAGACATGGTTGAATTCCAGCCCCTTGGCCGCGTGCATGGTCATGATGGTGACCTTCTCGCCATCGTCACGCGCATCATTGTCCATGACGAGGCTGACATGTTCGAGGAAGTCTTCCAGCGTCTCGTAATCCTCCATCGCGCGGGCTAGTTCGGTGAGGTTTTCCGTGCGGCCTGCACTTTCGGCGGAACGATCCGCCTTGAGCATGTCGTCATAACCGCTTGTCGCGAGCACCATGCGCAGCAGTTCGGATGGCGTGATCTTCTCGCTCTGCTCGCGCCAATGGAGGAAATCCTGCATCAGCGCGGCGATGGTGTTGCGCGCACGGGCAGGAAGTTCGTCGCTATCGGCAAGTTCCAGCGCCGCAGCGGCGAGGGGAATGCCCTGCTTGCGGGCATGCTGGTACATCTTCTCCAGAGCCTTTGCCCCAAGCCCCCGCTTTGGCGTGTTGTAGATGCGCTCGAAGGCCAGGTCGTCCGCAGGCTGGGCAATCACGCGCAGATAGGCGAGCGCATCGCGAATCTCGGCGCGTTCATAGAAGCGGAAGCCGCCGACGATGCGATAGTTGAGGCCGATCTGGATGAAGCGGTCTTCGAATTCGCGCGTCTGGTATTGCGCACGCACCAGGATCGCCACCTGGTCCAGCGGCGCGCCCTCGTGTTCCAGCCGTTCGATCTCCTCACCCACGCGCCGGGCTTCTTCGGGCGCGTCCCAAACACCGATCACACGCACCTTCTCGCCCGCGTTGATCTCGGTCCACAGCGTTTTGCCGAGGCGCTGGCTGTTGCTTTCGATGAGGCCAGATGCAGCGGCGAGGATTTGCGGCGTGGAGCGGTAGTTCTGCTCCAGCCGGATCACCTTGGCACCTGGAAAATCTTTTTCGAACCGCAGGATATTGGCCACTTCTGCGCCGCGCCATGAATAAATGGACTGGTCATCATCCCCCACTACGCAAATGTTCTTGCGGTTCTGGGCCAGCAGCCGCAGCCACAGATACTGCACGGCGTTGGTATCCTGGTATTCGTCTACCAGCACATATTTGAAGCGATTCTGGTATTGCTCCAGCACGTCGCGGTGCTGGCGGAAGATGTTGAGCATGTGCAGCAGCAGATCGCCGAAATCGCATGCGTTCAATGCCTTCAGCCGCTGCTGGTAGAGCGCATACATCTGCTGGCCCTTGCCGTTGGCATAGGCTTCATTGTCGACCGGAGTGAGGTCGGACGGGTTGAGTCCGCGGTTCTTCCATGCATCGATCAGCCCGGCGAGCTGCTTGGGCGGCCAGCGTTTTTCATCGATGTTGTGTTCGCGAATGAGCTGCTTGAGCAGGCGCAGCTGATCGTCCGTATCGATGATCGTGTAATTGCTCGCCAGCCCCACCAGTTCCGCATGGCGGCGCAGCATCTTGGCGCAGATCGAATGGAAAGTGCCGAGGAAAGGCATTCCTTCCACCGCATCGCCAATCAACTGTCCCACGCGTTCCCGCATCTCGCGAGCTGCCCTGTTGGTGAAGGTGACGCAAAGAATCTCGCTCGGCCACGCCCGCCGCTCGCGGATCAGATGGGCGAGGCGATGGGTAAGCGCGGCGGTCTTGCCGGTCCCCGCGCCTGCCAGCATCAGCACCGGGCCTTCGGTCGTCAGCACAGCCTCGCGCTGGGGTTCGTTCAGCCGTTGCAGCCATTCGGGCACGTTCGCGGAGGCAGGGAGGGAGGGGTCGGACACAGGTGAACAGCTAGGGAACAAATCCACTCTGCGCAAGTTCGCGCGAATTGTGATATGCAAGGCTGTCTGGTGGATGGAGGATCACGCTTATGTTCAAGGCTTTGGTTGCTGTTACCGCTGGTCTGACGCTCTTTTCGGCCACTCCTGCCCTGGCAGAACACCACGAAGGTGATGCGCCAAAGGCCGAGGTGATCGCCCGCGATGACAATGGCCGCGCAACGCGCATTGCTGTCGATGGCATAGAGGTGGATGTCTGTTCCGCAAGTGTGACAGACAACTGCATCAACCCGCGCGAGGCGGGGCTCGATTTCGGCAGCGTTCCGCTCGATAGCTGGCCGGGGCATCCTGCCAGCGCCGAGCCGGAAGAGGCAGAACCATCCCCAGAAGAAGAACCTGCTGAAGGCTAGTCTTCGCCAGCTGCAAGTCGCAGGATCGTCAGCTTGGCCTTGCCAACCACACGTTCGGCATCCACGTCAAAGCCGCGCAGCTTGAACTCCTCGTCACGTGCTGCTTCCAGCGAGATCCACGTGGCGGGGCCGATCCAGCCCAACCGGTTCAGCCTGTCGATCGCGACTTGTCCGGCGCCTGTGCCATAGGGCGGGTCGAGCAGGATCAGGTCGAGCGGCTCCCTGGCAGGCCCCAGAGTCATCACCGAACTGGCACGTACATCGCAGCGTTGCTGCGCGCGCAGGGCGGCAATGTTTGCGCGCAGTTCGCGGATCGCAGCGGCATCCTGTTCAACGAACAGGCAATGCGCCGCGCCGCGCGACAGGGCTTCCAGTCCCAAGGCGCCGGAACCCGCAAACAGGTCTGCCACCTTAAGGCCGTCGAATTCGCCCAATCGACTGGTGAGCATGGAGAACAGCGTTTCGCGCGTGCGATCGGCCGTGGGGCGAGTGGCATCACCCGCTGGCGCGCGCAATTGCCGCCGTTTCCATTCGCCTGCGATGATCCTCACAGATGGCCCGCCTTCTTGAGCTGGCTCATGAAAGGTTCGACTTCGTGCTTCATGAGCTCCGCAGCCTGCCCGCGGGGCAGGTCGCCCAGGTGGAAGGGGCCATAGGCTGTGCGGATCAGGCGGCTGACCTTGAGGCCGAGATGTTCCAGCACGCGGCGCACTTCGCGGTTCTTGCCTTCGGTGAGCGTCAGTTCGACCCATTGATTGCGACCGGTACGGCGTTCCAGATTGGCATCGATCTTGCCGTAACGCACGCCGTCAATTGTGATGCCGTGGATCAAATCTTCCAGCTGTTCCTGGCTGATGTCGCCAAAGGTTCGCGCGCGATAGGTGCGCTCGATTTCGCTGGAAGGAAGCTCCATCGCCCGCTTGAGCGCACCGTCGTTGGTCAGCAGCAGCAAGCCTTCGGTATTGAGGTCCAGCCTACCCACCGGCATCACGCGCGGCGCATCCTTGGGCAGCGTATTGCGCAGGGCGGTATAGATGGTCGGACGGCCCGAAAAATCGC
>JAHEBH010000009.1 GCA_024642335.1 Erythrobacter sp. | reverse complement strand
CCGGCTGACCAGATGACTTTCCACGCCTTGGCTTCGTCCGACAGGTCCATCGCACCGTGTCCATCGGGGATTTGTGCAGCCTCAAGGCTCTGGCGCATGAAGTTGGCGCCAACGCCTGTGACCTTGTCTGTATAGACGATGTCCGCCGCGCTGGCTTCCACCATCATCGCCTTCTGCGCATCGCCCGCCATGCTCTCCTGCGCGGCGATGAAGTGTGAGCCGATATAGGCGAAGTCCGCCCCCATCGCCTGTGCCGCCAGAACATGCCGACCGTGCGTGATGCAGCCGGAAAGGGCCAGCGGGCCATCGAAGAAGGCGCGGATTTCCGATGTCAGGGCAAAGGGGCTGAGCGTTCCGGCATGGCCCCCTGCCCCGGCGGCGACCGCGATCAGACCGTCCGCGCCAGCTGCGATCGCCTTTTTCGCATGACGGATGTTGATCACGTCATGCAGCACCATGCCGCCATAGGATTGCACCGCCTGCACCACATCGGGCACCGCGCCGAGCGAAGTGATCACCAGCGGCACCTTGTGCTTCACCACCAGGGCAAGATCCTCTTGCAAACGCGGGTTGCTCTTGTGCACGATCAGGTTCGCGCCAAAAGGCTTGCCGCCCAACCGCTCGCGCATTTCGCCGAGCCACTGGTCGAGCGCTGCACCGGTGCGGGCGTTGAGCGTGGGGAAGGTGCCCAGCAGGCCCCCTCGCGAACTGGCCACCACCAGCTCCACGCCCGAGACCAGGAACATGGGCGCGACAATGGCGGGGATCGCCAGTTGCGCCTTCAGTTCGGCCAGCTTGCTCAAAACACTCCCTCATCCAGCGCCATCATGCTCTTCTTGCCTGCCTTGATCGACAGGAAATGGGCCGAGACTTGCGGCAGGATGCGTTCGAAGTAGAAGGTCGCCGTCTTGATCTTGGCGTCGTAGAACTGCTTCTCCTCCGTGCCGAAGGCAAGGCGCATGCCCGAAAGCACCGTGGCGCGGGCAAAGCAGTATCCCATGGCGACCAAGCCGAAGAGGCGGAGGTATTCGGTAGCTGCAGCCGCCGCTTCCTCAGGGTCCTTCAGCCCGCGCTGGGCAATCGTTGCGGTCGAAAGCTGCAGCGCGCCAAAGGCTTTCTCAAGCCCCTCCACCATCGGCTTCAGCGGTCCGTCGCCCTTGTTTGCCTCGATAAAGTCGGACACCGGATGGAAGAAGCTGCGCAGGTAACGGCCATTATGCGCGCCCAGCTTGCGACCGACCAGGTCGAGCCCCTGGATGCCGTTGGTGCCTTCATAGATCATGGCGATGCGGGCATCGCGGGCATATTGTTCCACGCCGCTTTCGCGAATGTAGCCGTGGCCGCCATAAACCTGCACCGCCAGGTTCGCGGTCTCGTGACCGAGGTCGGTGAACAGCGCCTTCACGATCGGCGTCATCAGCGCGACAAAATCCTCCGCCCGCTGGCGGGTTTCGGGGTCTTCCGAAAGCCGCTCCGCATCGAGCGCGCGGGCGACCCAGCCACCCAGCATGCGGCACCCTTCGTTATAGCAGCGCATGGTCATCAGCATGCGGCGCACATCGGGGTGGACGATGATCGGATCGGCCGGGCCATCGGGGTTCTTGGTGCCGGAGAGAGAGCGACCTTGCAGCCTGTCCTTGGCATACCATGCGGCGGACTGATACGCCGCCTCACCAATGCCCAGCCCCTGGATGCCGACAGACAGGCGCTCGGCATTCATCATGGTGAACATGGCGGCCATGCCTTCATTCGCCTCGCCCACCAGCCAACCGGTCGAATCGTCGAATTGCATCTGGCAGGTTGCCGAAGCCTTCAGCCCCATCTTGTGTTCGAGCGCGGTGCAGGAAACACCATTGGACGGGCCGACGCTGCCATCGTCCTTGGGCAGGAACTTGGGCACCAGGAACATGGAAATGCCCTTCACGCCCTTGGGTGCATCGGGCAGGCGGGCGAGCACGAGGTGGATGATATTGTCTGCCAGGTCGTGATCGCCAGCCGAAATGAATATCTTGGCACCGCTAATCTTGTAGCTGCCATCTTCCTGCGGTTCCGCCTTGGTGCGCAGCAGGCCGAGATCGGTGCCGCAATGCGCCTCTGTCAGGCACATGGTGCCCGACCATTCACCGCTGTTCATCCTGGGCAGGTAGAAATCCTTCAGGTCCTGCGTGCCATGCGCCTTGATCGCCACCGTGCCGCCATGGGTGAGGCCCGGGTAAAGGCCGAAGGAGAGGTTGGTGGAACAGGTCATCTCCTCCACCAGCTTGTTCACCCGCTCTGGCAGGCCCTGCCCGCCATATTCGGGATCGGACGCCAGCGAAGACCAGCCGCTTTCGGTGAACTGCTGATAGGCTTCCTTAAAGCCGGCTGGCGTGCGGACCACGCCGTTTTCGAGAGTACAGCCTTCCTCGTCACCCGATCGGTTGAGCGGCAGCAGTACTTCGCGGCTGAACTTGGCCGCTTCTTCAAGAATGGCGCTGGTCAGGTCGGAATCGAATTCCTCCAGCGCGGGCAGATCGCCGAACCCGTCATCCAGCCACAGCTCGTCCAGCACGAAGCGCATATCGCGGAGCGGGGCTTCATAGACTTGCATCGCTTATCCTCTCTTCAAGGGTGCGGCCGGCCAATGTGGGAGGTGTGAGGGAGGTTTGGCCGGCCGCTGTCTTGTTCTCAGTTCCTAAGTGGCTTGCCCGTTGCGAGCATATGTTCGATCCGCGCCTGGCTGCGGCTCTCGCGAACCAGCTTCAGGAATTCGGTCACTTCCAGTTCCAGCAGGCGCTCTTCGGTGACCGCCTCTGTGGGATCGGCGTCGCCGCCGGTCAGGACATGGGCGAGATGGTCTGCCACCACGCCATCATATTCCGTGGCGATCCCGCGCGAATGGAAGCTTTCCACCGCGAGATCGAGAGCCGCCTTGCCGCCGGCACCGGGCAGCACGAATTCGGGCGGCTCGGGAGCCTGATAGCCATCGGCCAAGGCCAGCGCCCTTTCCTTGGCATCGGCCAGCAGGCGGTCGCGGTTCATGGTCACGCCATCGCTCGCGCGCAGGAAACCCAGTTCCTTGGCATTGGCGGCGGATTTGGCGACGGTGGCGGTGGAGACGATCTCGAACACCTTGCTAACCGCTGGCATGGGCCCCTTGGGCATGCCGGGCATATCGCGCCAGCGCTCCAGCATCTCGCCGCAGCCGCCCCAGCCGGGGATCAGGCCCACGCCGCATTCGACCAGGCCGATATAGGTCTCTGCGTGTGCTTGCACCGCGTCGGAATTGAGCACCACCTCGCAGCCGCCGCCCAGCGCCATGCCCGAAGGCGCAGCGACCACCGGGAAAGGCGCATATTTGAGCGCCTTGAAGGCATCCTGCCCGCCCTTGATCAGCTTTTCGATTTCACTCCATGCGGCGATGTTCACGGCAAACAGCGCAAGGCCGAGATTGGCACCGGCGGAGAAATGCGTGCCTTCGTTGTAGATCACCAGCGCCTTGAACTTTTCCGCCACAAGCGGGATCGCATCGCCGATCAGCTTCATCACATCATTGTCGAGCGCATTCATCTTGCCGGTGAATTCGAGCGCGGCAACGCCATCGCCCACATCCCACAGGCTTGCCGACCCGTTCTTGAGCAGCGGCTGCGAATTGAGTTTGATATCGGATAGCAGCAGCACGCCGTCTGCCCGCTCGATATCGTGATAGGCGCCATCGAGGCCGAAGTACTGCCGCTTGCCGCCTTCGACACGGTAGAAGCTGCGGTCGCCAACTTTCTCGAGGATTGGGGGTACCGGCAGACCGCTTTCAGCCAGCCGCGCACGCAGCTTGGCCGCGCCGATGGTGTCGATCATCTCGAACGGGCCGGCTTTCCAGTTGTAGCCCAGCTTCATCGCATCATCTACGCCGACGATGGTAGCGGTCGCTTCGGGCACGATGCTGGCGGAATAGGAAAGCGTGGGACCAAGGATCGCCCAGGCATATTCGCCCATCGTTCCCTCGAGGCCGATCAGCGCACCGAGGTCTCCCTTGGCAGCAGCGCCGGGAATGCTCGGCGGCTTGGCGGCAGGGGCATATTCGCCGGTTGCGAGGTTGATCGCCTCCTTCACCTTGCCGCCGCCTTCGGTGTTGAGGCGGTAGAAGCCGCCCTTGCCCTTGCGGCCGGTGTAGCCGTCGGCAATCAGCTTCTCGATCAGCGGCTCGCTGCGGGCAATCGCCTGATAGGGATCGTCCTTGGGCAGCGTGCTGGTGAGGCTCTTCTGCAGGTAGGGCATCAGGTCGAGCCCGATCAGGTCGATCAGCCCGAAGATGCCCGTCTTGGGCACACCCATGGGTTTGCCGCCGATGGCGTCAGCCTCCTCGACACTCACGCCCATATCGATGGCCGCATTGACCGCTGCCTGGATCCAGAAGGTGCCGATACGATTGGCGATGAAGCCGGGGGAATCCTCCGCGTCGACCGGGGTCTTGCCCAGCTTGCGATCGACGAATTCGGTGACCTTGGCGACCGTGTCCGCATTACTCTGTGGCCCGGCCACAATCTCGATCAGCCGCATGTAGCGCGGCGGGTTAAAGAAGTGGGTAATCAGGAAATCGCGCTTGAAGGCGTCCGACCTGCCATCGGTCAGCTGCGCCAGCGGAATGGTCGATGTGTTGGAGGAAACGGCTGTGCCTTCCTTCCGCACCTTCTCCAGCTTTGCGTAGAGGTCCTGCTTGATGTCGAGCCGTTCGATGATGGCTTCCACCACCCAGTCGCACTCGGAAACTTTGGCCAGATCGTCCTCGATATTGCCCACTTCGACCAGCTTTGCCGCTGCACTGGACATGAAAGGCGCGGGTTCTGTCTTGAGCATTTTCGCCACCGCCCCTGCGGCCACGGAATTGCGATCTGCCTCGTCGCGCACGATGTCGAGCAGCAGCACGGGAACACCTGCATTGGCGACCTGCGCGGCGATGCCCGCACCCATGGTGCCAGCGCCGATCACACAGACCTTCTTGATGCCAGTATCGGCCATCAGATTGCCTCCAGCACAGTGGCAATACCCTGTCCGCCGCCAATGCATTGCGTGGCCAGAGCATATTTGCCGCCGTCACGCTTCATGATCTGAGCCGCCTTGCCGACGATGCGCGCTCCGGTCGCGCCCAGCGGGTGGCCGATGGCGATTGCGCCGCCATCGATGTTCACCTTGGCCACATCGAGACCGAGGTCGCTGATCGAAGCCAGAGACTGGCTGGCAAAGGCCTCGTTCAATTCAACCACATCGAGGTCGCCAACCGTGATCCCAGCGCGCTCCAGCGCCTTTTGCGAGGAAGCGACGGGGCCGATCCCCATGATCTCCGGCGCGCAGCCGGAGATGGCGACCGATTTGATCTTTGCCAGAACGTCGAGCTTGTTGGCTGCGGCATAGTCTGCACTGCACACCAGCACGGCGGTGGCGCCATCGGTGAGCGGGGAGGAGGTGCCAGCCGTTACCGAACCATCCCCCTTGAAAGCGGGCTTCAGTCCGGCCAGCGCTTCCGCGGTCGTATCGGGACGCGGCGTACCGTCTGAATCAACAACACCCTTGCCCGTGTCGATCGGCACGATTTCATCGGCCAGCTTACCAGCGGCAATGGCATCGCGCGTCTTCTGCTGGCTCAGCAGCGCGAATGCGTCCTGCTCCTCGCGGCTCAGGCCATACTTGTCCGCCACATTTTCCGCCGTGTCACCCATGCCGATATAGGCCGCGCTGCGTGCGGCAAGCGCCGGATTGGGCATGGGGTTGAAACCTGTCATCGGCACGCGGCTCATCGATTCCACACCGGCACAGATAAAGACCTCGCCTGCGCCGAGCTGGATCTGACCCGCGGCATAATGAATGCCACTCATCGACGATCCGCAGAAACGGTTGAGCGTCATCCCGCCCACCGACAGCGGCAAGTCTGCCAGCAATCCAACCAGGCGGGCGATGTTGAAGCCCTGCTCCCCTTCGGGGAAGGCGCAGCCCATCAGCAGGTCCTCGATATCTTCGGGTTTCACGCCTGTACGTTCGACAAGAGCGCGCACCACCTGCGCCGCCATATCGTCGGGGCGCACACGGGCGAGAGCGCCCTTGTGGGCGAGGTGGAAGGGGGACCGGGCATAACCCGCAATGACGACATCGCGCATGAGACTATCTCTCCGAATCTGGCGGGGAATCGGGACCCCGAATGAGCTCTTTCCCTAATGGTGAACAAATTTCCCTATACGTCAACTAAAATCTGTGCTCAAAGAGAATCATAAGACTGGTCGGAATTCGTGATTCTGTCGAACAACAGGGCACGGGATTACCCGCTTAAGAAGGCGGGAAAGTGACGATGGAGAGTGGATCAATGGAGCAAGGCGCAACCTGGAGGACAAGTCCGCCAGGCCCCACGCTGTTCGAACGGCTTGGTACGCCCATTCCCGACTATCCCCTGCCCTATCATGTCGACGAGACGGGCAAATATGTCTTCCACCCGCAGCTGCTGACTTCGCTGCTGGACAATGCAGTAGAGCGCTGGCCCGACAGGAACGCCATCGATTATTTCGGGCGGTGCTGGACCTATGGCGAACTGGGCGCGCTGGTAGCCCGTGCCGCACGCGGATTGCAGGATCGCGGCGTGACGCCCGGCGACCGTATCGGCCTGTGCATGGGCAATTCTCCCTACCATGTGGTGCTCTATTTCGCCGTTCTCAGGATCGGCGGGATCGTGGTCAATCTGAACCCGCTCTACACGGCATCGGAGACGGATCACCTGCTGCGCGATGCCGGCATTCGCATGGTGGCCGTGCCCGAAATGCGCTTTGTCCACGAGAAGGTGGAAAGCGTGGCCCGCGCGGCGGGTGTGCAGACAATCCTTGTCTGCCGCATGCGCGATATCCTGCCTTGGCATTTGCGGCTCGGCTTCAGGCTGCTGCGCCACGCCGATCACATCAGGATCAACGATCCGGCGCTTCATTGCGAGATCGCAGATCTGATCGACAATCCCGGTTCGCCCGATCCCGCCTCGATGGACCCGGATGACGTAGCCGTATTGCAATATACCGGCGGGACGACGGGCATTCCCAAGGGTGCCATGCTCACCCATGCCAATCTCGTCTCCAATTGCGCCATGATGCTCGCCCATTTCGGCGGCATGGTGGAAGAACAGCAGCGAACGCTCGGCGTGCTGCCCATGTTCCATGTGTTTGCGCTGACATCGGTGCTCAATTTCGGGATCCTGACGGGCAGCGAGCTGGTGTTGCTGCCGCGTTTCGAGATGAAGAAGGTGCTCGCCGCGATCAGGCGCAAGCCGCCGACACAGGTCTATGGCGTGCCGACGATCTGGGCCGCCTTCAACAACCTCCCCGACAGAAAGATGCCCGATCTCTCGACCGTGCAATGCTGCATTTCGGGCGGCGCACCGCTCCCGCTGGAGGTGCGGCAGGAATTCGAACTGCGCGCACAGACGCGCGTGGTCGAAGGCTATGGCCTTTCCGAAGCCAGCCCCATCATCACCTGCAACCCGCTGTTCGGCCTGGTGAAGGACAATAGCGCAGGCCCGCCCTTCCCCGGGACAACGATCGAGATCCGCGATCCCGCGGATCCGGAAAAACTTCTTGGAACGGGCGAGCGCGGAGAGGTGATGGCGCGTGGTCCGCAGGTGATGAAGGGTTATTGGAACAATCCCGAAGCGACCGATAAGACCTTCTATGGCAGTGCATTGCGCACGGCCGATATCGGCTACCTGGATGAAGACGGATATCTCTTCCTTGTCGATCGCATCAAGGACCTGATCCTGTGCGGTGGCTATAATGTCTATCCGCGTGTGATCGAGGATGCAGCCTACCAGCATCCCGATGTGTTCGAAGCTGTCGCCATCGGCATTCCGGACGAATATCGCGGGCAAGCACCCAAGCTGTTCGTCGCGGCGCGTCCGGGATCAGGACTGACGGCAAAGGCGCTTGAGGAATTCCTCTCCACCCGCCTCAACCCCATTGAAATGCCCGATGAATTCGAATTCCGCGACAGCCTGCCCAAGACCATGATCGGCAAGCTTTCCAAGAAGGAGCTTGTCGAGGAAGAGGAGCGCAAACGCAGTGGCGAAAACTGACGAGCAGAGGGCTGCCGTGCCGCCACTCGCGGACGAAGTTGCGCACAAGGGCATCAAGGATGTAGCCAGCTTGCTCGGCGTCACCCATCGCACCTTGCGGTTCTACGAGGATCACGGGCTGATCAGCCCGCAACGCGCGGGCAGTACGCGCATCTACTCCCGCCGGGACATCGGGCGCATGCAACTGATCCTTCGCGGCAAGAGGCTGGGCTTCTCCCTTCGCGAGATTGCCGAGTTCCTCAACCTCTATGACGCCGATCCAAGTCATCGCGAACAGATGGAGCATTTGCTCGGCAGGGTGCGGGAAAAGCTCTCGAACCTTCGCGCGCAGAAGGAAGCGCTTGAAGAAACGATGAAGGAACTGCGGCAGATGGAAGACGAGGCCAAGGCCTGGCTTGAAAGGAAGTGACGGAACTTCTGCAAGGATTTTCACGCAGCTACAAGGCCTTACTCTGAAGGCATGCGAAATCGCCGATCCGGCAACAGGATTTCAATCGTACCGATGTCTGACAGACCCGCGCTTTTGGGTTGCCCAATCAAATGTTTGCGATAACCTGCGCGGCGGGGAGTCCAAGAGAAGGAACACGCCTCCTTGCATGGTCGCGAGGGGCCGGTGTTCCTTTTTGCGTAGCGCGAGGAGTTAGGGTCACTTGCAGAAGGTGACTTACGGTACACCGGGGGTTCGAGTTGTCGGGATCAGACATTTTCATTTCCTACAGTAGCCAGGACAGGAACAGGGCGCGGCAATTCGCCGAAGCGCTGCAGCAGGAAGGATTCGTCGTCTGGTGGGATGATGCGCTCCACTCTGGCGAGACTTTCGACGAGGTGATCGAGGCAGAGCTACGCTCTGCCACCGCCGTTGTCGTATTGTGGTCTCCCCGGTCCGTCTCTTCGCGCTGGGTGCGCGCTGAGGCGACCATTGCCGACCGGCGCGGAAAGCTTATTCCCGCCATCATCGAGCCTTGCGAAAGGCCGATCATCTTCGAACTGACGCACACGGTTGATCTGTCGCACTGGAGCGGTGAGGGATCGGACCAGGTATGGAAAATCTTTGTGAGCGATCTGCGCCGGCTTACCGGCAAGGCCCAAGACACGTCTGGCGCATCGTCGATGCCACCGGCCACCGCATCCTCTCACACACAAACTCCGGCACCAGTGCAGGAGGCAAACAGCTTCGACGACGAGGAGTACAATCCTACCCAGATCTTTGTCCGGTCCAGTGACGTCGCGAGCTTCGAGACCGAACCTGTGCATTGCCTGGCGTGGTCGCGGGGTGGAGATCAGGATATAAACTTTCCGATCGGTATCGCCGGGGCGAAGATCGGCAGGGCCTCACCGGCAGAGATCATCGTGGCAGACCCGCTGATTTCCCGCAGCCACTGCAAGGTCGAGCTGGTGGGAGACGAACTTTACGTCACCGATCTCAATTCCACCAATGGTACTTTCATCGATAACGACAGGGTTGTGGCTGTGACACCGCTTCCTGTCGGCTCCATTCTCAAGCTGGGCGAGTCCGAACTGGTGCACCAGATCCTCACACGTGCCGAAGTCTGAGGTACGACTTCATTGATCGGGCTACACCCACCCCTCCCCCGACTGACGCTGAATGTCGGCATCACCGGTCACCGGTTGAATGGCATACCGGAGGACTGTCTCGAACCCCTGGGGCAAAAGCTGGACGAAGTATTTCACCTGCTGCGCAAAGGAGTTGGGGCGCTGGCGGCCAGCAAGCAACCATGGTTCGACCGGACGCCTGTGGTCCTGCGCCTGCACACGCCGCTCGCCTCCGGAGCGGACCAGATGGCTGCCACCAGCGCCCGGGCAGAGGAATACGAGATCCGCGCCCTGTTGCCCTTCGGCTCCTACGAATATGCCAAGGACTTTGCCGAAGGTGAGGAATATGCCCAGTTCCGTCTCCTGCTGAAGGACTCAGACGAGGTTTTCTGCCTGCCGGGATCGCGCGAAAGGGAACAGGAAGCCTATCTCACGGTCGGCAAGGCGGTGATCGCAGCTGCCGACGTTTTGGTTGCCGTATGGGATGGCGGCGAAGGCAATGGGCCTGGCGGGACTGCGCATATCGTGGACCTCGCGCTTCGTGCAGGGGTGCCGGTGCTCCACATCCCCATCAATCGCGAACAGAAGACAATCGATCCGGTCAGGCTGCTGGTAGGCGGCGATGCGGTAGAACCGGAAATTGCCCACTTCTGCGGGCCGGATGACTACGTGTCGCTGATCGAAAACCAGCTTGCGCCTTCCACCAGCACAGAGCGCGAGCAGCTCCTCGAATATCTGGCAGAGGAGGAGAAGACGACCAACTGGCGGATCGAGTATCCGTTGCTGCTGTCGCTGCTGCGGGTCAAGAAACTGCCGGCGAAACCGTGGCGCCAGGCTCCCGTTTCGAGCGATCTCACGTCCACCCTGGCGATTGCCGAAAAACTGCCGGGCGCAAGGGACCTCGACCCGCGCGACCTGGCTTATGCCTGGGCCAACTTTCTGGCGATCCGTTATGCCCAGCTCTTCCGCAGCGGGCACGTCACGAACTACTTCCTGTCCGCACTCGCGGTGCTAGTCGCATTGTTCGGCCTGATCTTCCCCGGCATCAAGGTCTTCCTGGTAATGATCGAGCTGGCGACGATCGGGCTGTTGTATCTGAACACGTCCGCCGGCCGCAACGGCGATTGGCACCGGCGCTGGCTTCAATACAGGCATCTGGCGGAATCCCTGCGCCTGCTGGAATATCTCAAGCAAACCGGCCTTGCCGGCCCGCCGTTCCGCAGCGAGAGCGCTTCACACTCGATAGAAGGTGAGGTCAGCGCCGACTGGACCAGTTGGTATTGCGCGGCGATCTGGCGCGAAATGCGCTGTCCGGTCGGCTTCATGTCGGTTGAAAGGACAAAGGCCCTCGCCCAAAGCGTGATCAGGGACCAGATCTCCGACCAGGCATCCTATCATCGGGTAAATGCGCACAGAATGCGCCATCTCGACCACATGCTACATGAAACCGGTACGTTCCTGATCAGCGCCGTGATCGCTTCCTGCATCCTGTACCTGTTCATCTATATCGTGGATGGTGAGATGCTCGCCAAGCTCACCTATCCTTTCATTTTCGTCACGGCGGGTTTCCCGGCATTGGGCGCAGCAATCTTTGGCATGCGTGGCCACGGGGAGCATCTTTTGACAGCCAGCCGATCGCTGATCACTGCAGAAAAGCTCGAGTTCGAACTTGGCCGCCTTGAAGCGCTCGACAACCCCGAGGAGCTGGCAAAGGTGCTGGAACAGACGACGAGAGTCATCCTTGCCGACCTCAACTTATGGACGGTGAGCTACAGCGAGAAGTCGCTGGAGGTTCCTGCCTAACCCTGCTCATCGTTGGCGAGATGGGCCATGCCCCAAAATCGCTCCATCACCAGGTAGGTGAAGGACGCGCTCCACGCGATGAGTATCAGCCCGTTAAGCGCCTCGACACCCGAAATCAGACGCAAGGAACCGTGTGGGAGGATATCACCAATCCCCAGCGTGGTGTAGGAGGCGATCGAGAAATAGAACTGATCGGCAAACCAGTTGGACGATTGATCGACAGCGCCGGCCAGCCAGCCAAATCCGGCATATTCGTGAAATGAGATCGCAATCGCATAGAGCAGCACCTCGAACAGGTGCAGGCCGAACAGTGTGAACAGGATTGTGAGCATCGGTCGCTTGATTGTAAGCTTCGTCAATGACCACAGGCGACGCAAGACGAGGGAATGCAGCCAGAGACACGCCGAAACCAGCAAGGCACAGGTCAACAGGGATGCAACCATCTGCTCTTGCCTTTCTAACGCAGCGTTGCGCTGGACCGGTTATACAAGACCTGCAAATAGCCGTGCGTCTCGTTGACCTGCCGGATCATGCGGTCAGCTTCGGACCTGCTGTTCACATTGGGAAGTGAGGCTTCGAGCGTCTGCAGATAGCCCTGGTACTCCCGCGCCGTTTGCGCGTCTGCCTGGCGGATCCTGTAAGCTTGCTGTTCCTCCTCCGAAGCACCACTGCCCGGTCGGTCCCGCCTTTCAAGGCGGATCACCTCTTGCGCCAGGTCATCCGCCCGATCGATCAACCGCGCAATGTCACGGCGCTGGGTAGCAGTCATGGGCCGCGTGTCCTGCGCCGCGGCAGAAGGCGCTGCAGTTGTCGATGTGGCGAGTGGCGATGCCGGAGATGCGATAACTTGACCAGGCGCCACAGCCTCGGTCCGGGCCTCTGCCGCCGCCGACGGCGTTGACGATGGCGCTGTTAGAGTGGGTGCAGGCAGTCCGGCAACTTCCGTCTGCAGTTTGCCGTATTGCTCCAGCGCATTGCGGGCTTCGGCAAGCGCCACTGTCGGATTGTCCGTTTCTCCTGCTGCGGCATTTGCGCGTTGCAAGGCTTCCAGTGCAGCATTCAGCCTTTCTGCTGCCTGCCGCTGGGCCGGCGTCCTCGTCTGCCCGGTAGCTGCAGGATTGGCCCAGGGATAGGTGCGAAAAGCCCTGGTGACCTGCTGCTGCCCGGCCTCTGCCAAGGCGGCCGTAAACTCCGCCGCGGCAGCGATGGAGGACTGCTTGATCTTGTCGGACAGCTCCGTGTCATCGGCATCCTCTGCCAGACCTGCCAACTGCGAGGCGTCCTCCTCCAGCACGGCGACCCTGGCGTCCAAAGCCTCAAGGATCTCGCGGCCTACCTCCAGTGCCGTTGCATCGGCAGAGAGTGCGGAAAACGAGGTGACGAGGGCAGCCAGCCCTTGCCTGTCGAGTTCGCCGGCCAACTCCGTGGAAACCTCTTCCGTTTCATCGGCGCTTCCGCCTCCCAGCACCAGCCATCCGCCGGCAACGGCGACGAGGGCCACACCGCCCATGATCGCCAGCCTGGCGTTCTTGCCCTTGGGAAGCGAAGGAAGCGCAACTTTCTTGCTCTCCTGCTTGCCCTTGGGTTTGGGTGCTGCCTTGGCTGCAGGCGTTGCAGCCTTGTCCTTGTCGGCCTTTGATTCTTTTTCAGCGGACTTGTCCGACACGGTTTCGGGAGCGGCCGCTTGAGTGTCCTGGTCCGCTGCTTGTTTGGCAGTTTCGGGAGTCTCTGCTTGCTTGGATACAGGAGGTTCGGGAGCCTTGTCCTTCTTCCTGCCCGCGTTGGTTTCGCCACCGGCGCCCTTGAACTGCGCCTCCTTGGGATCGCTCGGCACCCTTGTGGCCGCAGGCTCTCCGGAGCTGAAACCGGGTGGAGGCGGCGCGACGGGAACAATGCCTTTTGCAGCCGCATCATAGGTCATGATGCGCGTCGCATCCTCGTCGAAATCCAGGTCGGCGACAGGGGCGGGGGCGGCTTTGGAGTCCTCCAGCATCGGCAGCCATTCGGCAATCGATTGGGGCCGGTCTTCGGGACGCACCAGCATCGCCGCGTCGATCGCTGCCAGGAACGACTTGCTGAAGCCGGGCCAATTGCCTTCGGCCAGCGGGGCCCCGGCATTGCCGTGCATGCGTTCAAGGACTTCGAGCGGCTTGGTGCCGGTGACGCATTCGTAAAGCACCACGCCGAGTGCGTAGATATCGGTCCACGGCCCCTGCTTGAAGGTCTTCACATATTGTTCGATCGCAGCGTAGGGCGGCGTGTGGAACGTCACCGTGGTGCTGGTGGCTTCACCCGACTCAAAGCGCGCCGATCCGAAATCGATCAACACCGAACGGCCAGAATCGTTGAGGATGATATTGGGCGGCTTGATGTCGCGATGGAGCACGCCCACCCGGTGCGCGCGCTCCAGCCCCTGCGCCATCGGGATGATCATCTCCTTCAGCGATGCTTCGTTGAACTTGACGCCGTTCTTGAGCAGCTTGGAGAGCGAAGTGCCGTCCTCGAAATCCATGACCATGTAGGCGGTGCCATGTACTTCGAACAGGCTGCGGACGCTGACGATGTTGGGATGGCGCGATGGAGTGGAAAGATTCCACAGCAGCTTCGCCTCCTCCACGAATTTCTTGAGGCCCAGCGCATGCACTTCTTCCGCATCGGAATCGACCGGAACCACGGTCGCATCTTCAACCCGTTCGCTGATCGCGCTGGGAAAATATTCTTTTATTGCAACAAGTTCGTTGAAATATATGCCGCGGGCCCTGTAGACGATTCCAAAGCCGCCAACGCCAAGAACCTCCTCAAGCTCCCACTCTCGCAGGATCGTCCCGCTGGGGAGCGCCTTGTTGCTGTATGCCTTGGACATTGTGAAATTTGCCCCCACCGGATATTGCGGTGCAACAGACTTGCATGATCGATCACAGATTTCCAGTCCTGCTTTGATTTGCGCACAACAAGGAGAGATCACAATGCAGTTTCAGTGCGCCGTACAAACGCATATCGGGCTGCGCCGCAAGCTGAACGAGGACTCTCTGCTGGATCGAACCGATATCGGCCTGTGGGCCGTGGCTGACGGAATGGGGGGGCATGAGCAAGGCGATCGCGCCAGTGCGGCGATCGTCGAGGGATTGGGCAAGCTGGTGCGCCAGTCCACCAGCCAGGCGATGACACAGGCTGCAATCCAGTCGCTGGAGGCAGTCAACGAGCAATTGTACATGTTCGCCAAGTCGGACATGACGAACCGCACAATCGGCAGCACCATTGTCGGTCTCTCCATCGCGGGCGGCAGCTATGGCTGCTTCTGGGCAGGGGACAGCCGGGCCTATCGCATCCGCAATCGCCAGATCGAACAGCTCACCCGCGATCACAGCCTGGTCAACGACCTCGTCAAGGCCGGCATGATCACCGAAGACGAGGCCGAAAGCCATCCCAGCGCAAACGTCATCACCCGGGCGATCGGTGTATCCCGGGAAGTCGATATCGATTGTGTGACAGGCGATGCGGCATCTGGAGATTTCTTTGTACTGGCCAGCGACGGCGTCACCAGAGTCATGTCGGCCGACGACATCATGAAGAGGGTGCTTACCCGCAATCCCATGCAGGCGAGCGAGGAGATTGTCAGTACCGTGCTGGAACGCGGGGCACCTGACAATCTCACCGTGGTGATCGTGCGCGTCAACTGAGGCTTGCTGCCTCCGCCAGTCCCCTACGCCTCGCTGCGTTCCTTGTTCATACGATGAAGCTTTTCTGTCAGGCCCCGGTTGAACGCATGGTCGAGCGAGAGCGATAGCTCAGGCAGCTCGGAGGACAGTTGCAGCAATTCCTTGCGGTCGAACATGGCGATACGCGCTGCTTGGGAGACAGTAACGGTTGCAGTGGCGCGTTCACCGGAAATAAGGCTCATTTCCCCCAGGAACTCGCCCGCACGGCATTCGCCAAGGCGGGTACCGTCATGTTCAATGTCGGCAAGCCCGCTGGCGATATAGACAAGCGGCGGAGATTGCTGCCCTTGCCACATCAGGACCTCGCCAGGCTTGGTGTCGCGCCAGCTGATGATCTTCAGCAGTTGGCGCTGCTGCGGCGTCGCCATGACCATCAGGACATCTTCGATAAGTGCGCGTTGCTCTTCCGTCATGAAACTGCGGCGTGTCTCGTGGATGATCTGGGCCAGTTTCGCCACATTGGCGAGGGTAAAGACGACAGCCCAGATCGCCGCGACCTGCATGTCCGACGCGGTGAAGAAGATGGCCCCGAGAAGGCCGGCAGCCATGCCGAGGGAATGCAACGTCCTGCTGCCTCCGGCCAGTGCCGACAGGACCAGCAGGAGAGCCGCCGCATTGGCAAGCAGATTGGCTTTATCGCCCAGTTCAAACATCAAAACGACCCATCCCACTTCGAACGAGGTTTACCCGAAAAGCCCTGGCGCGAGTCAATCGTCCGCGCCCGCTCGCAATCTGCCACAAAATGCGGAGTTACCAAAATCGGGCAAGAGGCCTGTCTTGCGGGGCAGAACCTGTCTGTGACATACTCGCGGGCAGTTGGAGGGGACAGGACATGACCGGACGGACCATCAAGACATGCATTGGCGCCTTGCTGCTGGGAGGCGGACTGGTTGCAGCACCTGCCTTTGCAGAGACGCTGGAAGAACTCGATGACTTGTCCGATGCCACGGTCGACGAGACTTCCGGCATAGCTGCCGCGCGCGCACAGGCGGACAACGGACAGTACCTCGAAGCGCTAGCCACGCTGGAGCGCGTGCTCGCGCTGTTTCCCAAATCGGCGGAAGCGCGGCTGATCCATGCGATTTACCTGTGCGATATCGATGACAAGCAAGGCGGCCTGGTCGAGATCGACAAATTCAAGAAGCGTGAATTCGGCGAGGAGCTGATCGAAGATGCCCGCGCCCGCTGCATCGGCAGTGGCGGGGAGGAGAATTAAGCCATGCGCCAGCCTAACCGCTTCACCTCCGCCCTTGCCGCCAGCACCATGCTCGGCTCCGCGCTCTACGCCACGCCGGTCGCTGCCCAGCGGGTCGAGGTCGGCAATGCCGCCACCATCGTGGGCACCGTCGAAATCACCGAAGGCGACAATGGCGAAAAACGCGAGATCGCCCGCCGCGAGCGGATCGCCTGGGGCGACCTCATCGAAACCAGTCGGCGATCGCAATTGCAGATACTGCTGCTCGACCGGTCGACCTTCGGTATCGGTGCGCGCTCGAGCGTGCGGATAGACAGCTTCGTCTATGACCCGGAAGCGGGCCGATCCGTATTCGCCACCTTCCTGAAAGGTGCGCTGCGCTTCTTCTCCGGCAGCCAGGATGAAGGCAACAGCGGCCAGATCACCACGCCTTCAGGCCGCATCGGCATTCGCGGCACGGCTGTCGACATTCTGGTTGGCGAAGAAGCGGAAAAAATCGCCAAGGACGAGGATGCCGTCGGACGGACCCGCAGCGAGAAGGATGAAGCAACGCTGACCGTCCTGCGCGGCCCGGGCGTGGCAACGCGGGGCGGTCTCGCGCCGGGGCTTGTCGAAGTCGAAGGTGCCGGTGTGACCGTGGTTCTCGATCAGCCGGGCCTTGCTGCCTATATTCCCTATGATGGTGCAGCCCCGATCGGGCCATTCCGCATTTCCGACAGCGGCTTGTCCAAGTTGCAGGACGAACTCGCACCAGAAGTCGCCCGGGCAGCAGAAGGTGGCAGTTTCCTCGAAACGCTCATCCCGGTAGCGGTGGGTGCAGTAGCGCTGGGCGCAATCCTGAGCGGCGGGGATGACAACGGCAACGCGGCCGGCGCCACGGCGGATTCGCCGCGCGCGCCCAATACTGCCGGCACTGCGCCCAGCCCCAACAACGTTCCTACAACCTCAAGTGCACCCCAAAGACCAATCCAGTAAGCCTATTTCTCCGTCGCCTGGAATACGCCGTCCCAGCCTGCACCGGGAGGGGAGGCGCGAAGATTGGAGATGCGGGTGGCGAAGAGATCACGCAGCCCGGCAATCCCGAGTTCGGAATAGTCCGGGCCACCTCCATCGAGCGCTGATTGCGCCGCGTCCCAATCCTGCGCGCGATAGGCGGCGAGCATGGCAGAGTGCGATGTAGCGAGGTCCTGGAAGCGTTCCCGCGCTGCCAGTTGTTCGTCTCCCATCAGGGCAAAGATCGTCTCCGGCGCATCGCGACCCACCACGCGGACTCGGTCCACTTCGAGCAGGGCGAAACCTTGCAGCTCGGCCGCCAGCGAACTGCCTACTATGATGGGCACACCATATTGCTTGGTCAGCCCCTCCAGCCGCGAGGCCATGTTCACCGTATCGCCGATGAGCGAGTAGGACAGGCGCTGGCGCGATCCCATATTGCCGACGCAGCACAGGCCCGAATTGATGCCGATGCCGATCTTGACCTCTCCCGGCCAGATCACGCCCTCCTGCCCGGGCATGGTGCGGTTCAGCTCCTCGGTCTTGGCGAGCATTTCCAGCGCCGCGCGCGCAGCGTTGCGGTGGTGATCAGGATCGTCGAGCGGGGCGTTCCAGAAGGCGAGGATTGCATCGCCGATATATTTGTCCAGAGTGGCCCTCCGCGCCATCAGCAGGTCGCTCATCGGCGTCAGGAAGTCGATCAGGAAATCGATCACCTCATTGGGCTTGTATCGCTCCGAGATGCGCGAGAAGCCGCGGATGTCGCACATCAGCACGCTCATGTCGCGCTCTTCGCCGCCCAGTTCCAGCTTGCCCGGATCGGCGGCGATCTGGCGCACCAGCTCGGGCGAGAGATAGCGGTCGAAGGCCGAGCGGATATAGCTTCGCTGGCGTTCCTCGCGGTAAAAGGCCGCCACAGTCTGCACTGTATAAACTGCCACGATGCCGAGCACCGGATAGGTCGGATCGAGCAGGTAGTTTGCGCGGGTGAAGGAAAACCAGCTGAGCGCGGCAACGCCCGAAATACCGACGGTCGCGGCAAGCGCCCCCTTTGCCGCTCCCAGGCGAGGCAGGACGAATGCCAGCCCGCCCGCAAGGACGACCAGGAGCATCAGTTCGAGGCCGGATGCCCAGTCAGGCCGCTCCAGGAAATGACCCGCCAATATTTGCTCGGCCGCCGCCGCATGAGCGGTAACGCCGCCGACGCTCGGGTCCAGCGGGGTGGAAACAAGGTCTTGCAGGCCTTCGGCACTGCCGCCAACAAAGACAATCCGACCATAGACCTGCGCGCGCAATTCCCCGGCGGCCATATCGCCTGTCACAATGCGCCATGCGGGAAGCAATTCGTCTTCGCGTTCCGCCGGGAAATGCACCCACATCTCGCCCGCATCATTGACCGGGATGGCGATGTCATCAAGCGTGACGGCAACCGCCGCGCCGGGCGAGGCGAGCGTTTCCCCGCTGCCATCGCTGGTGAGCAGGTTGGGCGATGCCGCTTCCCGCGCCACACGCACTGCCTCCAATGTTAGCGAGGGAACCGGCACACCATCCTGCAGGGCCACCAGCGGCACCCGCCGCACGATGCCATCCGCATCGCCATCCAGCGTGACAAATCCCACGCCCTGCGATGCCTCCTCCAGAATGGGCAGGGGCAAGAGTGCAGGACCATATTGCGGGACCTTGCGGGTCGGCAGGCTGCCTTTCACGGTGAAGCTGGCCTTGGGCTCCACCTCCCTTCCCGCTTCACCCTGTTCGAGGAAGAAGTAGCCGGTGACCACCGGCACTTCGGCAAAGCTTTGCGCCAACACCTCGTCATTTCCTGGCAGGCCGGACAGTGCGGCCAGCAGGACTTCTCCGCCTTCCGTATTCTGATAGCGTGCCGCGATAGCATCTGGCGACGTGCGGTCGGGTTCCGAAAAGACGATGTCGAAGACGACCGCCGCCGCCCCGGCCTCACCCAGCCGCCGCGTCAGCGTGGCGATGTCGGTGCGCGGCCAGGGCCATTGGCCGATTTCGGCAATCGATTTCTCGTCAATATCGACAACGGTAACGCCCTGCCCCAGCGCCGGATCGCGCGGATGATAGACCTGGTAGGCGTCAAAAACCTGCAGCCGCAACCGTTCAAGCGGCGCAGGATCGATCCATTTGAACAGCAGGACCAGCGCCAGCACGATCAAGCCAGCCGCAGCCGGTCCCGAATTGCGCAGCCTTTCGATCACCCCTGTCATAGCCCTCTCCGCCGCAGCCGAAGCTGCAAATTATGGCTCTATCGATGCGAAAGCAAATGGCGCCTTCAAGCAAGTGCGCGAAGGGCCGGAGCGGCGCAGGGAGTCCGCGATTCCAGAGCGAAACCTTCTCTTAACGTAAACGGAAAATTAGGGATAATTCCCTAGCCCGAAACACAGGGAAATCGGCAATTTTCCGGGTGTTTGGCGGGCAGTCCAGCTTCGTCGCAAATCCCGGGATCAGGGGCGTCCGGAATGGTCCGGTCGCAAGCAGCGGGAGCACGATGAGCTACCTCGACGGTTTGGACAGTTTTGACCCTGCGCGCGAGCTCCTGCCCGCAGGCGAAACTGCGCCTTCCCCGCAGCCCAAATCCTTACCTAAACGGCACCGCAAGATTAGAATTTTCAAGCGTTTTTTCAATGTAATAAGACGCCTCAAGCTCAAAACCTTCGCCGTTTCCCTGATCCTTGCCGCAGGGCTTGCCGCGCTGCAATTTGCCGGTGCCTTTCGCATCATCGATGAACGCTTCTTTGACGTCGTGACCCTAGGCGAAGCGGGCACTGTCCCGCAGGTGGTGATCGTCGAGCGTGATCCGGGCTTTGAGAGCCAGGGACCGCGCCGCTTTGCCCGCCTGAATGCGATGCTGCACGATCTGGGCATCGGAAAAGTCGGCCACCTTCCTGCAGCGGGCGAGCCGATTTCTCCCCTCGCGCAAAAAAATTCTGCCGCTGTACCTGCGCCTGTAATCGCCTTGCCGATTGGCCGCGTACCTGCCAGCCAGCAATGGGCCCTGGTAGGCGAAGAAGCCGGTCAGGGCGTGGCCGCTGCCCGCCTCCTGGCGGCCGCCCGTTACGGCATCCACCGCACCCACCTTGCCGGATTGCCCGGGTCTGACGGCATGATCCCGACGTTCGAAAGCGCCCTGTCCGGCGTTACCGCGGATGACCAGCCGTTCCTCGTGCGCATGCCCGAGGCACAGAACATCCCCGTGGTCACCGCCAGCCAGATACTTTCCGGCGACCTGCGCGGAGAGGAACTGCGCGGAATGGTGGCCGTGGTAGCCCCTGTAGATGCACTCGCGGGACGATTGACCACGCCGCTGTCCCCCAAGTCCGCCATGACCAGCGAGGCGACCTTCCGCGCCCATGTACTGCAGACACTGCTCAGCGGCAGGGCCACCTACTTCGCCCGCGACTGGGAGGTCATGCTGTTGCTCTTCTGCATGGTTTGCATAGCAGCGCTCAGCTATTGGCGGTCGGACCCGAAGCGGATCGCCCTGCCCCTTTCCCTTGCGCTGACAGCAGCCGCGGTGGCCGGAAGCTGGTTGGCAATGCAATTCGCCGGCAAGCTCCTGCCGCTTACCGCCCTGGCAGTCATTCCCTGGCTGGTTGCCTTCTTCGCCGTGCTCATCCGCGAACAGAACCAGGACGGCATTCTTGAAGAAACCGCGGCACGCGCGGTGCAGAAGTCCTTCCGCCGCTCTGCCTTGCGTGAAGGTGCACGCCTGCCCGAATTCCTCGGCTTTGCCGGCCAGCTTGCGGCTCTCGACCGTTCGCTGCTGATCGCCCGAAACGAGGACGGATCATTCGAGCCCATCCTCGAACATGGCGCAAGCATCGACGAACTGACCGACAGCAAGAAGAAACTAAAAGCCCTGCTGAACAAGGTTCGCGGGCGCAGTTATGCCTATCCTGCGGATGACCTGGTGCCGGGCTGGACAGGAGAAAGTTTCGTCACCTGGCTGGGTGGAAGCGATCGCGAGCTGTTCTGGATCTACACCATGCCGGAAGCCAATCCGAAGCGCAAATCGGCCCATCTGGTCCGCGCTATCGCTGCCTCCTTCCGCGAACTGTTCCATTGGCGCGGTCACCTGAATTCCCGTTCGCGGCAGGATGTGCGCTTCCGGCCCATCGACGACAAGATTTCCAGCGCGATCGAGCTGGTCGCGCGCGAGGCGGAACATGTCCGCTTCGGATTTGATACGATCGAAACGGCTGTCGTGATCTTCCATCTGATCGGTTCACCGCTCCATGCCAATTCAAAGATGGAGGAGATCTATGCCGAAGCAGGCATGGCGGTTTCCGAACTCTCTCTGCCCGAAGCCCTGAGCGCGCTGACCGATCTCGACGACAGCCGCATAAACGCCATGCTCGAAGACCTCGCGCTTAATGGAGGCGAGATGCGCCTGCCCATGCGCCAGATCGGCAATGCCCAGCGGATCATGCGCGTGGCTGCCCCCAAGCGTTTTGCGCGCGGCGGCGAGCGCGTGATCGTGCTGGAAGCGGTCGACGTCTCCGACCATCATCGCGCCGCCGACCTGCGCCAGGCCGTCGCCCTCTATATCGACCTGCAACTGCGCAACGATTTCGAAGCCATCATGCTGGGCGTGGACCTGGCAGGAGACGAACGTGTCCCGCCAGAGAAGATCCGCCCGATCGTCAAGCGTATCGGCGATTCCGCCCGGCGCGCGACGGGTCGGCTCGACCGCGTGGCCGAGCTGATCCACAGCGATATCGGCGACATACTCGATGCCTGTTACCCCATCGATATCCGCAAGACGGTACTCGATGCGAAGGGCAAGGTTTCCAAACTTGCAAACGAACTTGCCGTCAACGTCGAAACCGACATGATCGGCATCGGCGGCTTTACCGTCGCCGAACCCAAGGTGCTGGGGCAGATGATGGAAGCCATGCTGCAGGTCGTCATTGCCGACACACCGCGCGGCGAGACGGTGATGCTCAAGATCGAGGAGGAGGAGGAGCGCACCCATATCCGCATTTCGGGCGGCTTCGGTATGGGCTTCGAGCGTCTTGTCCGCCTCCTGGAAGATACAGAAGCCGAAACCGTCGGCGAATTCCGCACCATCAGCGGAGGCATTCACATAGCCAACAAGTGGGGTGCATCGGTCTCCTATTGGGGACACGAGGCGCAGCGCTTTGGCTTCAACATTGATTTGAGGCGTATCGGATGACCCAAGGAAATATCCTGATTGTCGATGACGACGAGATCCTGAGCGGTCTGTTGCAGCTGACGCTGGAACTCGAAGGTCATGAAGTGGACACCGCCGCGGATGGCGCAATCGGTCTGAAAAAGATGCGCGAGGGAAATTTCGACCTCGTGCTGCTCGACCTGGTCATGCCGCGCGTCGACGGGATCAAGTTCCTGCGCCTGCGCCTGGATGAAGGCGGGCCAATGCCGCCCGTTCTGATCATCTCTTCCACATCGGGAGAGGAAGTCTCCAGCATGCCCAGCGAACTGGGCGTGGTGGGCTTTGTCCGCAAGCCGGTGGAACCGGCGCGGCTGGTGAGGCTGATCGGACAAGCGCTCGCAGGGGAACGACTGGACTGCGCATGAACCTGTTCCCGCTGACCATATTCCCCGAAGGGGGTCTTGCCAGCTCCGTGATCACCACGGTGTGGGTCGGCGTGTTCGTACTGTGCTTCTTCAACCTGCGCTATGGCTGGGTCCTGTCCGGCCTGGTGGTCCCCGGATATCTGGTCCCGCTGCTGATCGTAAAACCGCTCGCCGCGCTGGTGATCCTGATCGAAGCGGTCCTCAGCTATGCCATTGTCTGGCTGTTCTCGGAAAAGCTCGCGCGCGGGCGCTTTCCCAGCCTGTTCGGGCGCGACCGCTTCATGGGCCTGATCCTTGCCAGTATCGCGGTGCGGTTGACGATGGACGGCTATCTGCTGCCCGAGCTTGCAGGCTGGCTGGACGAGAATTTCGACCGGCGTATCGACTGGGAAAGCAATCTGCAGAGTTTCGGCCTGGTGATCATATCGCTGCTGGCCAACCAGTTCTGGAAGCCAGGGCTGGTGCGCGGCTTTGTCGCAACCGTGGTTACCGTTGGGCTGACCTGGCTGATCATCCGTTATGGCCTGATGGAATTCACCAATTTCCGCATCAGCGGCGTGAGTTATCTCTATGAAGGCCTCGCCAGCTCGATCCTCGCCAGCCCCAAGGCCTATATCATCCTGGTGCTGACGGCCATGATCGCCAGTCATATGAATGTGCGATACGGCTGGGACTTCTCCGGCATCCTGATTCCGGCGCTGATCGCGTTGCAGTGGTATCAGCCGACCAAGATCCTCACTTCGTTTCTCGAAGCCATAGTCATCTATGTGCTGGCGCGCCTGATCCTGAAGCTGCCGATGATGGCCAACGTCACCCTGGAAGGTGGGCGCAAGCTGCTGCTGTTCTTCAACATCAGCTTTGCCTGGAAGATGGCGCTGGGCTGGTGGATCGTATGGCAGGGCATCGAGGTCAAGACCACCGACCTGTTCGGCTTCGGCTACCTGCTCTCCACGCTGATTGCCATCAAGGCACACGACAAGGATATCTTCCCGCGCCTTGCCCGCTCGACGTTGCAGGTGAGCCTTGTCGGCGCGGTGCTTGGCAATATCGTCGGCTTTGGCCTGTCGGCCGCGACAACGCGCATGCTGCCATCTTCCGAGCGTGCAGATGGGCTGGCAGTTTCGCAAACTCCGCAGCTGGATGCGCTGATGGTGGCGGCGATCGGCGATGCCCATGTCCGCAACCAGCTGTCTGAAGCGCGACCACTGGGAAGCGACACGGCACGCGCACTGTCTGACCTTATTGAACTTCTGGAAGCCAGTGAAGTGCCGTCTGCTGGCGCGGTCGACGTCCTGTCCGACAATTGGCACGTCCAACGGATCGAGGGCGGGCGCCTGGCCATATCGCGTGCCGATGGCAACGGCCGCGAACTGCTTGTGTTTGATCCTGCTGCATCAAGGCAGCTGGCGTTGGTGCTGGCCGATCCCACGCAGGCACAGGGGCTGGGAGTGGCTGCGCTGGAACTGCTGGAGAACCAGCAGGCCCGCTGGCTGATTGTCGCCGCGCCCACGCTCTCGTCAACATTGGGCCAGCAAAATGTCATCGATGTGTTCAGCGAAGCCAGCAACGCCGTGCAACTGGTTGTCACGGCAACACAAGGGGAGGCTGAATCGAGCATTGCTTTCGCCAATGGCTCCCCACAGGCGATCGACATTTCGAAGCTGCGCGGCAGGATTCCCGGACTTGCCGCCCGCCTTCGCATCGATGCAATCGGGACAAGCGGCGATACTGCAGTGCTATCGCTCAGCGGGTCGGCGCTGGAAAGGCTGGCACGCGCCAGGACGCCCGCCCCTTCCCGCACTGACATGGCCTGCCGGCTTCCCGACCAGCGCAATCAGGATCCGGCCTGGAGCGAAATCGAACAACTTGCCTACCTGCGATACGAGATCGCCGAGCCGCTGTACCCGGCCATTGCGGCAGGTACGGAACCGGTGCTGACGCGTGCGGCAGCGCGCATGGGTGGTTTCGAAATGCAACAATGCCGCCTGGGTGGACGCCAGCATTGGAGCATGCACGCGCCCGCACGCCTGGAGGCCCGGCTTTACCTGGCCGACGGCGAGGCGCCGGATCGTACGGTGATCAGCTATTTTGAGGGTGGCAATATCCTGCCGATGCGCCTGGCGGCTGCATTCCACCGGACATGGCATGGCAACGCCCTGCTGGTAATGCCCCTTGCTGATACCCATTTGCGCGAAACACAGACCTCCTCCGACGTATTGTGGCAGGCGCTCGTTCGTGCCCAGCAGAACCCCGTCGAGACCCAGACATTCATGTTCCGTCCCGGGATGAGAGTGGTAAAAGGATTCCGCTCCAGCGCCGATGTCATATTGGCTGCCGACCGCATGGGCGAGGACGATGGTGCCATGATGCCTGTCCTTTCGGACTTGCGAGAGGCCGGGCTGCGCGCCGAGGCCGCCACTGACGAGCGCACCTATGCCGGTTTCGAGATCAAGCCCGGCATGGTGTTGCGCTATCTCGATAGTTCGCCCGAACACCGCTATTTCGTGGGATATCTCAAGCCCTGGGAGGGAGGTCAGCCATGAGCCTGACATTCTTCTTCCGCGTGCTGATCTTTCTGACGGTCGCGGCCGCAGCAACGCAGGCGACATGGCAATATTCGCCCGCCCTGCTGCAATATCTGGTCGAAGCCCGCAATTCGACCATGCAGCTGGCAAGGTTCGACAGCCGGTCGCTGGTCTACCGCATGGATATGGATCGGCCCATTTCCTTCACTTATTCGAATCCGGTCAATCTGACCAAGGTCATTGTCCAGCCCTCTGTCCGTGAAGACCTGCGCGGGCTGGAGGAAGGCTTTGTCTATGGCTTGCGCATCCGCCTGTTCGACAGTGACGGCACGCTGATCAAGGAGCGCGACAAATACGTGTTTTCCCGATCCCCCAATGAGGTTTTTGCATCGGGCGACGTCTGGCGCTTCTTCCGCGACCGAAGCGAAGTGGTTGCCGGACAGGACGAATTTCTGATCGAAAGTGACCCGCAGGCAGCCATGATCGAATTCTCGATCATCGAAGCACAGCCGGGCATCGTCGGAGTGGAGCTGCGTGTCTACGAACATCGCCCGTTCCAGGAATCCCAGAGCCGGTCCACCTTCAACCGCCGCAGCGATGCAGAGCGACGCGCACTGGCTCAGGCCAACGCCTTTCCTCCCGAACTTCTTACCGACGGGGAGATTGCCAATCTGACGCGCAACATGTGGCGCCCGGTCGGCCCCAACGGGATCGAGGGTCGCGATTACCTGGCGCTGGTGCTCTATGAAGGCACCCGCCTGCCCGGCCTGGAGGAAGGGCAATGACGCGCCGCGCTAAGGTGATCTTGCACTTGCTCGCAGCGGGCTTTGGTGCGGGCGTGGCCGCACTGGCGTTTGCACCGCTCGGGAAGGCTGTCCGTGCCGATGGAGGCGACAGCGAGAGCTTTGCAGCGGCACGCGTCATGTTCCGGCAGGCACTCACCGATGCTCCCGATCCCGATGCCGCAGCGCGCCTGGGTCTCCACATCCGGCAAAGCGATGGCGAGTGGGACGGGGTCGTGCTTAGCGAAGAGGACAGCGACTGCGCCGGACGCGGGGCCTATCTGATCCGGCAAGGCACCTCCCTCCCCTTGGCCATCACTGCGCCGCATCGCGGATCGGACCTGCATAGCGGCACGATCGCGGCCACCTTGTTTGCAGAAACCGGCGCGGCGGCCGCGGCGTGGAATTCGGCCCCCAGGAACGCGCGCGATGCCTGCGGTGCTGCCATCGATCTGGCGCGGCAGGACAAGCATCACTTTACTGCATTCAGTCTGGCCTTTGCCGAAGCCTTCCCCGCAGGACGCGTGGTACAGCTGCACGGCTTTGATGGAAACAAACGCAACAGCGAGGCCGCCCGCAACGCAGAGATCATCGTCAGCGACGGAACGGGTGAACCAGGCGACAAGCTGCTGGATCTCGCCGATTGCCTCAGCCGCCGGTTCGCGCCGCGTCCGGTACTGGTCTATCCCATCGACACCGGTGAACTGGGCGCACTGGGCAATGCCCAAGCCCAGGTGCTGCGCGAGGAGGCCCGCTTCGACGGCTTTGTTCATCTCGAAATGTCCTCCCGGTTTCGCGCCGAGCTGGTGCAAGACACCGCCTTGCGCGCTCGACTTGGCCAATGCCTGGTGGAGTCGGTGCAGTGAACCTCATCTCCGAAATCCACGTCCATGCACAGCCAGCGGCTGTCGCGCTGTTCGACAGGCTGGAGGAGGCCGTCCACCCACGCCTGCGCCCGACCTACTCCGATTTGCGCGACGAAGTGCTCGCCGATGCGGAAGACCGCGCAAGGCCGCAAACGGCACGAAGACATGCCCGTGTTCTGGTGGGGTTCTGCAACAGCCAACGCAACCGGATTGCAGATTTGCAGCAGGCCGAGACGCAGTTTCACACGCGCCATGCCACCGCCGTGGACGATGCGGAGCGGCGCGCAGCCATCCTCGAATTTGCGCGCAGCCTTGGGGCAGACCCACGGCAGCTGCGCAAGGACAACAAGGCCTTCAGCAAGTTCTTCGATGCCGACGCCGCACTGGAACGCTTCGCCCGCCGCGTGAATGAGCGCGAGCGCGCATTGGCATATGGCCTGGAACGCCTGGGAGCCATCGCCGGACAGGCCGTCGCCGACGATCCGACAGAGGCCGAAGGCGAATTCTTTATCGAACTGTTCGGCCAGCTCGTGGCGGAAACACGCGTCTGGCGCGGGGATGCCCGGGTGCGGCGCGCGGCGCAAAGCTGCACGAGGCAGATTGCCGAACGTCTGACCTACAAACCGACAAGCTATTGGCTCGATGTCGTGGTGGGTGCCACACGCCGTATCTGCCTCGACCGCCGCGAGGATGCATGGACGCAGTGCGAAGCGCTGGACACGCTCTTGCTGCTATCGCCGCAGTCGATCGCGTCTGTCATCAAGCGCCGCATCGCCAGCGCGGACGAAGGCGTGGACAAGGCCGGCGACGGCGAGGTGTTCGTGCTGCGCCACCACGCACGGCTGGTCTGCCGCAATTCCAGCGATCACAAACGCCTCCGGCCGCTTGTGTCGGCCTTGGCTGACCATGATAATGGCGCGGTAAGGCAGATCGTGGCCGAAGAGTTCGCAGAATTGCCCAGGGACCTTGCCCTGGCCGTCTGCAGACGCTTGCGCGAAGATGCGGATCCGCAGGTCCGCGCCATGGTCATCGCTCACCCTGCAAAGGCGCTCCAGGCCCTTGGCACAGACGGCTGGGCGAAGACTCTCTATGCCGTGCTCGCGTCCGATGACAACGAGTTCGTCTTGCGCATGGCGCTGGACGTGGCGGCAACAACCATCCGCCTGCTTGTTGTCGAAAAGTCGGATGCACTCAAGCTGGTGCAACCTCTCATCTGCCAGGGGATCGCGCAGGTGCAAAAACGCACGCAATCGGCCAAGATGCGGCGCTGGGCGGACGAGGCGAACGAGCGCATCTGGCTGGTCGGCGACAGCGAGGCGCAGGAAATTGCCGCACTACTGGCCGAAACAGTCGGTCCCATGCGCGAAGGAAAGATGCAGCGCATCCGCAAGCTGCGCCCGTATCTGAAATCGGACCGGGAGAAGGTGGGCCGGGTCATGGCGCTGCTCGCGCTCAATGACTTCGGAATTTCGCTGGAACCGGGCCCTTTGCCTGTGATCCAGCGCGGTGAGTTGCTGCGCCGCCGCCTGTGGCGCATCATGTTCGAAGGCGGGAAAAGCTCCACCGACAAGAGGCAGGCCTTCCTTCACACCACGGGCCGTCACTTCACCGGTTCGATGATTGCGCCCAGTGCCCGCATGGCGGAACTGGCACCAACCAAGGTTCCCGGCGAACCGCTGTTCGAAAGCGGCGAAGGGGGCTGGCGCAACTACCTGCCGCTGCTGGACAACGTGCTCTCCGCGCTCGATCGCGGGGGCAAGAGCGAAATCTATACCAGCGCCGGCATCACTACCATCACCGCGCCGGTCAGCTTCTTCAAGCGTATCTGGCTGTTCTGGAAAATCTCCCGCAACTTCGTCAGGCTGGCGACGCTGCGCAATCGCGAGCCGGACGAATTCGTCAAGCGCCTGCGCTCGATGGGCGTCGGGATCGAGCATCGCCCCCATGGCAGCCTGAAGCGCGCCAATCCGGAAGTGACCAAGCTGTTCAGCGCCGGCGGCGGCATCGCCATCCTGCCGCTGTTGCTCGATCGCGCCTCCGCCTATTTCTCGACCGTTTATGAAAACAGCCTGCTCGAACTGGGCATCTTCCTGGGCCTGGCCTGCGTCTTCTTCTTTGGCCGGCACATGCTGCTGGGCTGGAAAGCCCGGCGCTTGCGCGAAGGTATCTCGTTGGTCCTGGGTGGCTGGGGAACACGCGGCAAGTCGGGTACCGAAAGGCTCAAGGCGGGGCTGATCAATGCGCTAGGTCCGTCGATCGTTTCGAAGACGACCGGCTGCGAGGCGATGTTCCTGCACGGCACGCCCTTTGGCGGGCTGACCGAGATGTTCCTCTTCCGCCCTTACGACAAGGCGACGATCTGGGAGCAGTATAACCTCCTCAAGACCGCCCGCGGCCTCAACGGAAGGGTCTTCCTGTGGGAATGCATGGGCCTCAACCCGTCCTATGTCGCAGTGCTGCAGCAGGACTGGATGCGCGACGATATCGGCACGATCACCAATACCTATCCCGATCACGAGGATGTGCAGGGGCCAGCCGGGCGCAATATCCCGGAGGTCATGTGCCAGTTCATCCCGCACAACTCGACACTGCTCACCACCGAAGAGGAAATGCTGCCGATCCTGGCCGAAGGTGCGGACAAGGCAGGCACGCGCATGCGTCCGGTCGGCTGGCGGGAAGCCGGGCTGATCCACAAGAACCTGCTCGAGCGCTTCCCCTATGAGGAGCACCCCTATAACATCGCCCTGGTTACCGCGATGGGCGACGAGCTGGGGCTGGAGCCAGACTTCTGCATCAAGGAAATGGCCGACCGCGTGGTCGCCGACCTTGGCGTGCTCAAGACCTATCCGCGTTCGCTGATCAATGGCCGCACGCTGGAATTTGTCATGGGCATGTCCGCCAATGAACGGTTCGGCGCGATGGGCAACTGGACGCGCATGGGCTTTGACCAGCATGACCTCTCCAAGGACCCCGAAATCTTTGTCTCCACCGTGGTCAACAACCGTGCGGACCGTGTGCCGCGTTCGCGCGTCTTCGCGCGCATGCTGGTGAACGATGTTTCCGCCGACAAGCACGTTCTGATCGGATCCAACATCGATGGCCTGATCGGCTTTATCGAGGAAGAATGGGAAGCGTACGCAAGCGGCCTGACGCTGTCCGAAGAGGGCAAGGACCCCAAGGAGTTGTTCGAGGCTCTCGCCAAGAAGCAGCGCATTCCTGTGGCCGAAGGGGAACTGGACGGCCGGCTGCGCGCAATGCTGGCCCCGCAACTAGGCGAAGACCAGCAGGCCCAGGCTTGTGCCGCCGCGCGCGAGGGGCGCCTTGCCAAATGGCTGGAACAGGCAGGCGTGGCACACGCCGAAGCGATCGCGGCGCATCATGCCGAACTTGCGGAACTGTACCGCGCCTATATCGAACTTGCAGGCAATCTCGGCAGAGGCGCATCGGGCAGCGGTGCCGACCAGTCCATGCGGACGCTTCTCGGCAAGGCCTTCCATGCCAAGCTGCTCCCCGTCCGCGATTATTACATGAAGGGCGAGGCAATTGTGCGGCTGGTGGCTGACAGCACGCCGCCGGGCCTCGTCAACCGCATCATGGGCATGCAGAACATCAAGGGCACCGGGCTCGACTGGGTCTATCGCTGGCAGGCCTGGGAAGCCGTTTGGAAGGCGTGCCAGCAAGTGCAAGGCGAAGACCCGTCAGAGATCGTCCGTGCATATCGCCTGCTGTCCTCCTTCCAGGAATTTGGTGCCTTGAGCGAAGTGGAAGTCTGCAGGGTCATAGATCACCTGCGGGATGGTGGTGAAGGAGCGGGGCTGATTTCTGCCATGCAGGTGGATGCGCTGGAAGCACGCCTCAATGCGCAATTGCACCACCATGACGCTGCAAGTGGCGAAGAAGAGAATGCAGGCAGCGACGAGCAGGGCTGGTTTGCGCGCATGGGCGGCAAGTCGCTTTCGCTTGTGGAAGCCTTTGTCGACCCCGGTGATGCAGTGCGCCGCCGCCGCCGATCGGAAAAGATCTATCAGGCGTTGATTGCAGAACAGATTTCCAGCCAGCGAGCAGCCACAGAACTGAAGGAACTCACCTCGCGCCAGAAGGGCGGCTGGCTTTCCAAGTCAATCAAGCAACGCAGCAGCAAGCTGCTTGAACGCAAGCGCGCCGCTTAAAGCACTTTCCGATCATTCCGGGTCACCGGGACGGAGCCGCTTCTGTGGAGTTGCGCCAGGAATGATCGGAAAGTGCTCTAGGGGCTGCAAAGTAAAGAGCCCGCCCGCCGGAAGGCGAGCGGGCTGGGCCAGGCCGAAGCTCGATCTGGTCTAGAAGCGATATCCTACCGTCACGCTCGCACGGATGGCATTGTTGCCGTAACGATCGTCATTGGACGAACGCAGGCGATATTCGATGCCCGCGCGGGCATAGGCACCACGAGAGTCCCTGCCCGCGGCAAGCTCCACGCCGGGCGCGAAAAAGCGGTCGCTGCGCAGGTCGCCATCGGGATCGCCTTGTGCAATCCTGCTGTCGTAATCCCAATCGCGGTACTCGATCCACGGGCGCACACGCAGGCGGGTGCTCCTCTCGATAGGGAGGGAATACTTCACCCGGACCACGCGGCGGTCATAGCTGCGGAGCGGATCATCGTCGCTCTGCATATCCTCTACCCGCGCATCGAGGATCAGCCAGTGATAGGATCCGAACCGGCGCTGATACTGCGCCGACAGGCGGTAGCCATCGCCCTTGCCCTGTGCACCTGTGTCATACTCGCGCCAGCGATAATCGGCCTCGAGACGAACACGGTCGTTTCCATTTTCCCATTGCAGGCGAGCGGCAGTGCTCGTCTGGTCGCCGCTGGTTGCTTCAAGCAGGGAAAGGTTCTCGCTGCGGCTCACCCTCAGACGAAGCTGCCATTGCTCGGAAAGCGGCTGCGTCCATTCAACACCGCCGCCATAGCTTTCGCGGGTATTACGCCCCTGATCGCGATAATCGAACACGCTGGCATTCGCTTCCACACGAACACTTGAGCCGGAAGCAGCTTCGAAATCGATGCCCGCCTCGGCACGCGCGCCAATACCCGAACTGTCGATTTCCTCGTCCTCGTCCATGTCGAGGTCCGAAATGATCCCGCGCAGCGAGACATCAAGTGTCGGATCGATGCTCAATCCGTCTTGCGCCTGGGCACCCGTCCCTATCGAGAGACAGGCCAATGCTGCCAGCGACACGGGCAGGCCGTGCATCATCCGGTATCCGGAACTTGCCACAGAGATCATATCGCCTCTCCCAAAATCTTTCGCGCCCGCGCGATCACCCGTCCCACGTCGCCATTGTCGAAAAACACCTTCATCAGGTCGCCTTCTAGCGCACGTGCATCTTCGCTGAGTGAGGCTTCGCCGAAGGAGCCGGCGGTCCCGGCAATCTTGTGCAGGAGCGTGCGAATTTCCATCACGCATTCTTCGGTGAACTCCCCGTCCTCCAGCGCCTCATCGAGCGCGGCAACGGCGGTTTGCTTGCGCTGGTCGAACTGCTTCTGCAGTTCTTCCAGAGTATTCTTGCGCTTGTTGTCGACCTGCTTGCCGGGCGTGTGCTTCCACGCCTTCAGCGTCGCACGCAGATCTTCCAGGCTGACCGGCTTTTCCAGGAATGCCTGCATGCCCGCATCGCGATAGGTCCGGACCTCGTTGAGGTCTGTTGCAGCTGTGACGGCAATGATCGGCAGCATGTCACGGTCAAGGCCCTCCTGCCGCAATCGCCGGGCCGTCTCCACGCCGTCCAGCACCGGCATCATCGCATCCATCAGCACCAGCGAATAGGGGCGTCCCTCTGCAATGGCTTCATGCACCATGACAATCGCGTTCAGGCCATTGTGCGCAACATCCATCTCGACATCGAGCCGTTCGGCCATGGCGAGCATCATTTCTGCGGCGATTTCCGTGTCTTCGGCCAGCAAAATGCGCAGCGATACGTCGGCCGAAGCAGGTTCGGCCACATGGCCCCTGTCCGCTTCCGCCGAAAAGCGCCGCCCGTGAAGAGGTTCTTCATACATCGGCCCAGCTTGTCTGAGATTTTGGTTAATATGCTGCTAACGGTAATTACCTAGCCGTGCGGCAACTGGTCAGTTTCGCAGGGCTGATCCTCTTCTGTTGCGACAGCCGGTGATCTTCAGCCATTTCCAGATAGTGCGCACATTGCGCTGCCATGCCGGCCTTCTCCTCCTCGCGGAGCAGGCGTGCGAGGCAAGCGGGTCGGCCGGTCCAGAGTTCGCCGGCAGGGATGGCCTTGCCTGGCGGCAAGAGGGCTCCTGCGGCGAGCATGGCCTGCTCGCCCACCACCGCCCCGTCCATGACGATGGATCCCATCCCCACAAAGCCGCCATCCGCGATCGTGCAGCCGTGAAGCAACGCCATGTGGCCGACGAGGGCATCGGCCCCGATTATGGTTGGCAGGACCTTGCCTTGCTGCCCCTTGCGAGGACCCTCGACATGGATGACCGTGCCATCCTGCACATTGCTGCGCGCGCCAATCACGATGGGGGCCAGGTCGCCGCGCAGAACGCAATTGTACCAGATGCTGGCACCGTCGCAGATCGTGACATCGCCAATGATCTGCGCGCCCGACGCGATAAAGGCTGTTTCGTGAATTGCGGGAACCTTGCCCCGGAAGGGCCGGATATGTGCGCCTTGGTACCTGTCCATGCACTTTCAGTGCCTCTTGCCTGCATGATCTCCAAGTTAGCCACCGGCAATTGCCGTTCCAGAAGTTAGTCAGAGCCGCTGCGATCAAGTCAGTCACGGCACATTGGCTGGTAACTTGGCGCGAGGCGCTGGATAAGGCGGCGGAACCACCGCAAAATGGTGGAGGCGGGAATCTGGGCAAAGGGAGCAATGGTTTGACCGGGCGTTCAAGGCTGGACTTGTATCAGGTCCGCTGCGTTAGGATTGGCACGGGCATCATCGCGCAATGCGCGCAGGATTGCGCCGACAGCGGTGCCTCGCGCGTCCTTGTTGTGACTTCCGCACCCATTGCGGGCCTGGCCGACGGATTGTGCGAGGCCTTGCGCGGGCTCTCAATCGAACCGCACATCTGGCTCGGCCCCGATGGCGAGCCGACGCGCAAGGACGTGTCCGATGCGATTGCGACGGCCGTCACCATCTCTGCAGATTTCGTGATCGGCATCGGCGGCGGCAGCGCGCTCGATGTCGCCAAGCTGGTGACTGCGCTCGCCGGTTCGCCCCAGACTTTCGATGAGGTCGTTGGCATCGACCAGCTGGCAGGCCGCCGACTGCCGCTGGCCTGCATCCCCACCACCGCCGGCACGGGCAGCGAAGTGACGCCGATCTCCGTCATCGAAGACGAGGAGGCGCAGCTCAAGAAGGGCGTGGTGAGCCGCCACCTCGTGCCCGATTTCGCCTATCTCGATGCCAGCCTGACCGTTTCCAAGCCGCGCAAGGTCACCGCCTCTACTGGGATCGATGCGCTGACCCATTGCATCGAAGCCTATGCCAACAAATATTCCCACCCCGTGGTCGACAACTGGGCGCTGGAGGGCATCCGCCTGATCGCGGCCAATCTGGAAAAGGCCTGCAACGAGCCCGGCAATCTCGCCGCACGCGAGGCCATGTTGCTGGCAAGCCATCTGGGCGGCATGTGCCTGGGCCCGGTGAATACCGCTGCGGTCCACGCCCTCGCCTATCCGCTGGGCGGAGAGTTCCACGTGCCTCACGGCGTCGCCAATTCGCTGCTGCTGCCGCATGTCCTCCGCTTCAATGCCGAAACGGTACCGCAACGCTATGCCACCATCGCCCATGCGCTGGGTTGCCCGGCGACGGGCGATGACCAGGCCGATGCCCAGGCCGGGATCGCGGAGATCGAGCGCATGTCGGCGGCGGTGGGCATCGATCGCCGCCTTAGCGATGTGGGGATCAGTTCCAATGCCCTGCCCGGCATGGCGGCAGCGGCCATCACCGTGCAGCGCCTGCTCAAGAACAATCCGCGCGAAGTGACCGAACAGGACGCCCTGAGGATATACGAGGCAGCGCTATGACAAGTGAAACGCAGGACCGCAGCCTGTTCGGCTGGTACCGCGAGGCGAACCGCAAGACACGGCGCGTCTTCTGGACAGTGTTCGGCGGCTGGGTGATGGATGCTGCCGACGCGCAGGTCTATCAATATCTCATCCCGCTGCTGATCACCTCACTCGGCATTACGCTGACAGAGGCGGGCTCCATCGCCAGCGCCAGTTACTTCGCGGCGGCGATCGGGGGATGGCTGGGTGGATGGCTGTGCGACCGTTTCGGGCGCGCGCGCATTCTGGTTATCACCATTTTGTGGTTCTCCGTCTTCTCCTTCCTTTCCGGCTTTGCCCAGACCTACGAGCAGATGCTGGTGATCCGCGTGCTGCACGGCATCGGCTTTGGTGCCGAATGGGCGGTGGGGGCGGTGCTGCTGGGCGAGATGATCAATCCCAAACATCGCGGCAAGGCGCTGGGCGCAGTGCAGTCAGGCGCTCCCATAGGCTCGGGCATTGCCGCGCTGATGGCGGGGCCGGTTGCAGCAAGCTTCGATCCCGATCTTGGCTGGCGGATCGCCTTCTGGGCCGGTCTTGCGCCTGCGTTGCTGATCTTTTTCATCCGTCGCGGATCGGACGATGCGGATGTCTACAAGCAGGCCAAGGCGAAGCAGCAAGCGGAAAACCGCAAGACCGGCCTTGGCGCGATCTTCACGCCCAAGGTGCTGTGGATCACCCTGCTCGCTTCCATGCTCTCCCTGGGTGTGCAAGGAGCGGCCTATTCGGTCGCCAATTACCTCACCACCTTCATGACGACCGAACGCGGACTGGCGCAATCGACGGCAGGCTATCTGGTGCTGATCAACAGCATCGGCGGCTTTTTCGGCTGCATCACCAATAGTTATATCAGCGATCTGGCGGGACGGCGGACCGTGTTCCGCATCTTTGGCCTGGGCTTCCTGGTGATGGCTTCGGTCTATTTGTTCGGACCGTGGGGCGCGAACCTGTGGCTGCTCGTCCCCATCGGCATGGTCTACGGCTTCTTCCAGTTCGGCATGTATGCCAGCTTCGGTCCCTATTTCACCGAGCTCTTCCCCACCGAAATGCGCGGGTCCGGCCAGGCATTCGCCTATAATTCGGGCCGCGCCGGCGCGGCACTGTTCATCCTTGGCGTGCCGCTGGTCGCCACGTTGATGCCGCTGAGCGCAGCGATGGCGACGCTGGGAATTGTCGGCATCGGCTGCGCCCTGCTGCCCACGCTGCTCTTGCCAGAAACCGCCGGACGCGCTTTGCTGTCCGTCGAGGATCTCGGCGAAAAGGATGCTACCGCATGAGCAATGGCAAGATCATGGTCGTGATCGGCGGCAGCCGGGGCATCGGCGCGGCGACTGCGAAACTGGCGGCGCAGCGCGGCCATTTCGTCCTGCTGACCTATGCCAGCGGTGCAGCTGCCGCCCAGGGCGTTGTTGCCGAAATTGAGGGCGCCGGCGGAAATGCCAGGGCGCTGCACTGCGATGTCGCCAACGAAGCCGATATTGCCGCGCTTTTCGATGAAGCCACCTCACTCGGCACGCTCAATGCAGTCGTCTATTCGAGCGGGATCACCGGCGGCGAGTCCAAACTGGTCGATGCCTCTACCGAAGCCTTGCGCGCGACCATCGAAGTCAACCTGACAGGTGCCATACTCTGTGCGCGTGAAGCCGTACGCCGCATGTCGACCGACCGCGGCGGCAAAGGCGGTTCGATCACCTTTATCTCTTCGCGCGCGGCGGACCGCGGATCGGCCAATTTCCACGTCTGGTATGCAGCCAGCAAGGGCGGCGTGAACAGCCTTTCGATCGGTCTCGCAAGGGAAGTTGCCCAGGAAGGGATCAGGGTGAACTGCGTGTCTCCGGGGCCTGTGGCGACCGAAATGCTCTCTCCCGAACGGCAGCAGGCAGCCGCGAACCTGGTTGCGATGGGGCGCGTCGGTGAGCCTGAGGAGATTGCTGCGGCCGCAATTTTCCTGGCTTCGGAAGATGCCTCCTATATCACCGGTGCTAATTTGGCCGTTGCTGGAGGCGCTTAGAACATTCAGTTGGAGTTAGGTATCTTCCGGTATAAAGACGGAAGAGCAAAACAAGACCGGAACGCGAATTCGGGTCTGGGAGAGAACAACATTGATGCAGTCTTACAGCTCGGACGCCCTGCCCGAAGAGAGCAGGACAAGCGCATGGAACGCTCTCTATTCGCGCCAGCTCAATAATGTCGAATTCACGCCCGCCAGCGGTCTGGACTTTGCCGCGCGGCTGAGCCTGGGCAAACTCGGCCCGGTCCAGTTTGCGCGCATGTCGACTAATCGCACCAATATCCTGCGTACGCGCAGGCATATCGTGCCCGGCGCACCGCGGCTCTATTCCTTCCTGATGCAGGCACGCGGAAGCAGCGTGCTGTCGCACTGCGGGCAGGAAGCGCAAATGACTGCAGGCGATTTCGCACTTTGTGACAGTGCCGCACCGCACAGCTTCACGGTGGAGGATGGCAGCACGGTCATCATGCTGCGTGTCGACGCGACGACGCTGCGCAAGCACCTCCCCACTCCCGAGAAATTTTGCGGCCTTCACCTGCGCAAGGAAGTCGGGCTCACCAGCACCATGTCCGCCATGGTCGAGCAGCTCAACGCCCAGCTCGAAACGGGCTTCACCTCGGCCTATGATGCCCGCTTTGCCCAGCACCTGCTGGAAATGCTGTCAATGTCCTATGCCATCGGTTTCGAGACGACGCCCGAAGTCTCCGCCGTGCTGGGTGGCCGCCATGCCGAGGTGGTTCGCTATATCGAGGAGAACCTGCGCGATCCCGAGCTCTCTCCGGCAAGCGTGGCCAAGGGACTGCGCATTTCGCCGCGTTACCTGCGCACCATCTTTGCGCGGACCGGAGAGAAGGTATCGGCCTATATCATCCGTCGGCGGCTGGAAGAATGCGCCAAGCAAATTGCCAACCCCAGCTGGGCCGGACACACACTGACGGAAATTGCCTTTGCCTGGGGCTTCAACAGCGCCGCGCATTTTACCCGCACCTTCCACGAGCAATATGGCGTCCCGCCGCGCGATTATCGGCGCAACATGCTCCCCTGAGGGCCATTTCGGCCCGACAATTCGCCTTCATTCCGCTTTGGACAACTTGCTCTGCCTTGGCAGACAAGCCACATTCCTGCGTGTCTGCCAGCGGGACACTGAAGGGAAATTCCGATGAATCGCAAGGACGTGCTGGAACTCAACCAGGAACTGGCTCTGCAGCTTGCCGATTACTGGCACGAAATCGATTTCAACGGCGGCGCGGATGCCAGCCGTTTCTATACTGAAGATGCCGAATTCCACGGCCAGTTTGCATCCTATCTTGGGCGCGACAAGATTCAGCAGTTCTATGACTGGCGCCGCGAACGCGGCGATCGCCTGTCAGTGCATTCCTTCACCAATTTTCGTGCCCGGTTCACCGGGACCGACACTGCGGAAGCAACCAATTTCCTGTTCCTTTACGCCAAGGATGGCGTGCGCCCCCTGCCCAGCCATGTCCCGGTGACGATATCCCTGGCGACGGACCGGTTCGTGCGGGACGAAGGTGGCCGGTGGCTGTGCACCAACCGCCGTTTCGAACATCTGTTCGAGAGCGACACGCCAATCACCAACCCCAAACTCGACGACGACAAGTAGGCCCGACTTGGCAACGATGATCTACATGCGAGGCAAACTCGACGAAGATGCTCTGCTGGTTACGCAGAACCTCGTGAACGGCAAATGGATCGAAGGCAGCAATGTTCCGATTGCTGTCGACGACCCTTTTACGCAGGACCTGATTGCCGAAGTCACCTCTGTCGGCGAGCGCGAGACACAGGCGGCCGTCGATGCCGCGAATTCAGCCTTCCCGGCCTGGGCCGCACGCCCGGCGAAAGAGCGCGCGGCCATCCTGCGCCGCTGGCTCGATCTGCTGATCGCGCACCAGGACGACATCGCACGGCTGATCACACGCGAGAATGGCAAGCATATCCGCGAAGCCTATGGCGAAGTCGGCTATGCCAACCAGTTCATGGAATTCTATGCCGATGAGGCGGTGCGCGTGCTGGGGGAGACGATCCCTGCTCCCGTGACCGGACGCAGGCTGCTGGCAGAGCCCGAGCCGCTGGGCGTTGCAGCAGCAATCACGCCCTGGAACTTCCCGCTGGCGATGCTGACCCGCAAGGTGGCGCCAGCGCTTGCCGCCGGATGCACGATGGTGGCAAAGCCCGCCGCGATGACACCGCTGACCGCGCTCGCCTTTGCCAAGCTAGGGCAGGAAGCGGGCGTACCAGCCGGTGTCTTCAACATCGTGACCGGCCCATCAGGCGAGATCGGCAAGGTGCTGACAAGCAGCCCCATGGTGCGCAAGCTGAGCTTCACCGGTTCGACCGAAGTGGGCGTCATGCTGGCCCGGCAATGCGCAGCTACGATGAAGCGGATCAGCATGGAGTTGGGCGGCAACGCACCGCTGCTGGTATTCGACGATGCCGATCTGCAGACCGCCATCGAAACGGCGATGGTCGCCAAATTTCGCAATGGCGGGCAGAGCTGCATTGCCGCTAACCGGATATACGTCCAGTCCGGCATTCACGACCGTTTCCTTTCCGCATTTGCCGAAAGGGTGAAGGCGATGAAGGCAGGCGACGGCTTCAGTGACGCCAGCGATATCGGCCCGCTGATCGATGATGACGCGGTGCGCAAGGTGGACGAACACCGCGAGGACGCGCTGGCGCGGGGCGGCGAATTGCTGGCAGGTGGCGCATCTCCCGGTGGTCGCCTCTCACCGCCCACCCTCGTCGCTGGCCTGCCTGCCGATGCCAAACTGGCGCATGAGGAGACCTTTGGTCCGCTGGCAGGGGTGATCGCCTTCGACACCATCGAGAAAGGCATCGCGCTGGCCAATGATACGCCATTCGGCCTCGCCGCCTATCTGTGTTCGAGCGATCCGGCCACGATCGCGCATGTTTCGCGCCAGCTGGAATCGGGTATGGTGGGCATCAACACGGGCCTGATCTCGACAGCCTACGCCCCGTTCGGCGGGGTCAAGATGTCGGGCGTGGGCAAGGAAGGATCACACCACGGGATCGAGGAATATCTTAACCGCAAGTATATCTGCCACGCGGGCCTTTAGGCCCTGAAACAGCATCAGGCAGGCAGGAGAGGACAGGGCAAATGCGCAAGACCAAGAAGGTTATCATTACCTGCGCGCCCACGGGCTCTATCCACACACCCTCCATGTCGCCGCACCTCCCGGTGACCGCCAATCAAATAGCCGAGGCCGCGATCGGGGCGGCGGAAGCCGGGGCGACGATCCTGCACCTCCATGCCCGCAATGAGGCAGACGGCAGCCCCAGCCCCAAGGCGGCGGATTTCATGCGCTTCATGCCGCGCATCAAGCAGAGCACGGACGCTGTCATCAACATCTCCACCGGAGGCAGCGCGATGATGACGCTGGACGACCGGCTCGAAGGCGCCAAGGCTGCCCAGCCGGAAATCTGTTCGCTCAACATGGGGCCGCTGATCTTCGACTTCTCGGCTGCCGGCAAGCGCGTGGAAAGCTGGCAACTCGCGTGGGAACGCGAATATGTCGAGACCAGTCGCGGCCGGATCATGTACAATGACAACGCCTATATCGAGCGGATCATGCTCGAGGTCGGGCGCGAGTTCGGCACCAAATTCGAATTCGAATGCTACGATATCGGGCACCTCTACACGCTTGCCCATTTCGCTAACAAGGGCCTGATCGACCCACCCTTCATGGTGCAGGGGATCTTCGGCATCCTCGGCGGCGTTGGCGCGGACGTGCGCAATATGGCGCATATGGTGAGCATGGCGGACAGCCTGTTTGGCGATGACTACATCTTCTCCGCCTTTGCCGCCGGCCGCCACCAGATGGACTTCTGTACCCAGTCGGTACTGCTGGGCGGCCATGCCCGCGTGGGTCTGGAAGACAGCCTGTTCATCGACAAGGGTGAACTGGCGACCAGCAATGCGCAGCAGGTCACCAAGCTTCGCGGGATCATAGAAGCACTGGGCCGCGAAGTGGCGACCCCTTCCGAAGCGCGCGAGATTCTGGGCCTCAAGGGCGGCAACCAGGTCAACTTCTAACCGTTCCTGTCACGACAGGCAGTCTCACACACAGCCGGAGGCGACGCGTCTCCCCGGTGGGCACATCCGTGCGCAGTCAGGTCGAAAAAGAAAAAGCCGGCTCCCCGGGGAGGAGGAGCCGGCCAGTTTGTACGGATGGGGAGGATCCCTTCCGAAAGTTCAGAAGCTGGCGCGTACACCCATGCGGATGCGCGAGCCGAAGGTATCGAAATAGACCGGGTTGGTCGGATAGTTGGAGCCACCGCCCCCGCCGCCGCCCGGTGCAACCGGAGGCTTGCTGTCGAACAGATTGTCGATCGCGCCGAACACTTCGACATGCTGATCGCCATGACCCATGGGGATTTCATAGGACATCGCGAGGCCGAAATACGTCCGTCCTTCGACGCGGTTGGTGGTCACCGAATTGGCCAGCGTGGGATCGTATCCTGCGTCTTCAGGGCCAATGTAGTTCACGTTGTAGACGCCGCTGCCGATCTTGCGCACGCTCAGCGTGGTGTTGAACCCGCCATTGTCATAGCTGAGGAAGCCATTGAAGATCCAGTCAGGCGCAGGGTTGAAGTCGCCCCCGTCGAAAACCGGGCCGGACTGGCCGGCAAAATCGGTACCGTCGACATTGAAGCTGTACTGATTGTTCGCCAGCAAGCGGAAGCTGAGATCGCCACCAGCCTTCTCGAAGATTTCATCAAGCCCCATGGCATAGGCGACTTCGAAGTCGAAACCGCGCACCGTGCGGCTCGCCAGGTTCACTTGCCGCGCATCGACAAAGGTGATGTTGGTGGGAGAAGCGAAAGTGATACGGTCGCAGAAGGTCACGCCATCATCGAAACAGGTGTTGATGATCGCCTGAGCGGTAAGCGTCGTCACCGCATCCTTGAGCGCAATCTGGTACCAGTCTGCCGACAGTCGCAGGCCGGGGATGAAGTCGGGCTGGAACACCACACCCGCCGTGGTCGTATCGGCCTTTTCGGGTGCGAGCGCGAAACTGCCGCCATTGAGGATCGGCGTCGGATCGTCCCCGATCGGAGGCGAACCCGGGATATTGGGGTTGTCCACCAGACCCGAAGCGGTTCCTTCCTCGGTCGGCACGCTCTGGTTGAACAGTTCCAGGAAGCCTGCCGCACGAATATCCCGCGAGCGTGAGGCACGCACACGCACACCGGCGCCAAGGTCCCAGACGCCGCTGAGCTTGTAGCTGACCGCATCGTTGGTCTTGCTCTCGTCACTCAGCGTGTTGGTCGCCTTGTTCTGCGTCCAGCGAACGGCACCGTTGAGTTCGAAGAACTCGCCCAGAGCGAAATCGCGGAACACCGGCACATTCAGCTCGCCGAAGGCTTCGAACACCTCGATCTCGCCTGCATAGTCGAGCCCGTATGTGAAGGCGTAATCGTTGTAGTTGGGGATGTTGCCATGCGTAACATCGCCCTCCTCCGTGCGATATTCCGCGCCGGTTGCCGCGCCGACCGGCCCGGCACCGAAGCCTTCGAACAGATCGCCGCTGATCACCGCAGCTAAGACTTGCTGCGTGTAGTCGTAATCTTCAACCACCGGACGATAGGCATAATCAATCGCGGCCTGCGTGAGATTGTTGAGGCCGAACAGGTTCATCGGCACACATCCGGCAGCGCGCGGATTGGGGTTGGCGGCCAGCGTTTCGCGGCAAACGATATTGCCATTGGGGGTTCCGGTACGGAACCGGCCCTCATCCACTGCGTCCAGTGCCAGCTGGAATTCGGTGTTCACACGCGAATAGCGACCGTCCTGATGGCGCTTGTTGCTGCCATACTGGTAATAGACGTCATATTCCCAGTTGCTGCCGATTTCGCCATTGAGCCCGGCGACCGCACGCCAGACCTTGGCGCGCGCCTTGTTGAATGCGGGAATCTGATCATCGACGTCCTTGCCGAGGCTGAAAGAACTGCCGTTGAGCAATGTCACCAGTTCGGCGGGCAGGTAGGCATTGTCGGGCCTCACAAAGAATGTAGAGCGCGGTCCTGCGGTCTGGCCACTGTTCGACGCGAGGCGATTTGCATAGGTCACCTCGACATAGCCTGTCAGGCTCTCGGTCAGCTCGTAATCGGCGTAGACATAGCCAACCCACCGTTCGAGCGGGGTCTGGATGTCCGAATCCGCATAGGTGGATTCACCATCGCCGCCCATGCGCGGACCGAAAGTATGGCTGGCGATGAACTGGCCGGGATCGAAATCGAGGATACCGGTGCCATCGTCGGTGAAGCGGTGGTTGCGCGCTGCAAGCGGAGCAGGCGAGCGGTTGCGCAGGGCGCCGCGCGCATCGTTATAGGCCTGCTTGGAATCAGGCGCGATCACGTAGTTGGGCAGGCCGTAGCCCGGCGATCCCGGCACGTTGAAGCCGGAAGGCGAACCATCAGGCTGGATGTTGTTGGCATTGGTGAAGCGATCCCACCCGACGGCGCACCACAGGCGCACTTCGGAACAATCGCCAATCCCTTCCTTCTTTTCATACTCGCCGCCGACCACGAGGTGGCCGCGTTCGCCCAGCGACGTGCCGTAGACGAGCGATCCGTGATAGCCTTCTCCATCGCCGCGAAAGGTCTGCCCGAAATCGGCCTGCGCGCGAAAGCCTTCGAGATCGGTGTCGAGTATGATGTTCACGACGCCGGCGATGGCATCGGAACCATAGGCCGCCGAAGCGCCGCCCGTTACCGTCTCGACCCGCTGGATCATCGCCGTGGGGATGAGGTTGAGGTCAACTGCGCCGCCAGTCGAAGTCGGCACGAAGCGGCGCGAATTGACCAGCGTCAGCGTCCGTGTGCCGTTGCTGGGGTTGAGGCCGCGCAGGTTGGCGAAACTGGCACCCACATTGGGGCCCGCGGTGATACCTGCAGTTGCATCGGACTGGAACGAGCTGTTCTGCGGAATCAGTTCGACAATATCGCTAGCATTGACGATACCCAGATCCTGCATCGTCTGCATGTCGAGGACCGTGGCCGGGGTCGGCTCGTTGAAACCATCGCGCTTGATGCGCGTACCGGTGACCACGATCGCAGCGTCTGCATCTTCTGCCTCCGACTGGCCCTGCGCCAGCGCAGGGCTTGCCATTCCAGCAACCAGCGAGAACGCCAATGCGGCACTGCTGGCGCCAAGGCGCAGCTTGCCTGTGTTCAAAGCAACCATCAATTCCTCCCAGTGACTCTTCTATCAGGGGACACAGGAACGAACTTTCCGGTCGCTTCCGGAAATGGCCCTTCCCTTGTCTCGCGCGGTGATGTCACAGGTTTGGGAGAATTGTTCTTCCCCCCGATGGTACGCTCTCATGCCCCATGCGGCATTCTTGCCTGAGGCGGCTTACCGCTTAGGAAAAGTAAAGATTCATAGCGGTTTGAGAGATTTCGGCGCGATGGACAGGATCGGGAACCCAGGATCGGAAACTGTCCAGCACATGGCTGTAGGACAGGCGGTTCTCATACCCCACATAAGGTGCATCGCTGCCCCAAAGCAGGCGGTCGCTGCCCACTTTTTCGACCAGTTCGGCGGCCACGGTCTTTGCCAGAGTCTCGAGATCGCCATCGGGATCCTCGCGCCAGGCGGCAGTTCCGGCGAGCCGGAAACCGCCAGAAAGCTTGACCCAGCAGCGGCCCGTATCGACCGCTGCCAGCATGGCCTTGAACCCGGGGCAATTGAGCGGGTCGGCAGGATCGGGATGGCCGAAATGGTCGATCACCACATCCACGCCAGACGCCATGAGCACATCAAGCATCCCCGGCAGGCGCTCGCCCTCGATCGCCAGTTGGACGTGCCAGCCAAGGTCCCTGACGCGGCGCAACAGGATACGATAGTCGAAACTGTCGAGGTCGGGCAGAACGTCCTGGCGGGCCAGTTGCAGGCGGATACCCACGATGCCGTCATCACGCATTCGCTCCAGCGTGTAGAGTTCGCTCGGCGCCCTGACAATCGCCGTTCCGCGTAGCCGCTTGTGGCGTCGCAGGGCGCGGATCATGTAGTCATTGTACTCGCCGGAGATCGAGAGGCCGGAAAGCACGGCATAGTCGATGCCGTTTTCATCCATTTCCCCCAGCAATTGTTCGGCAGTGAATTCGTAATCGGGTACAGTCCATGCGGTGGGGCATGTCGGCATATCCGCATCGAATACATGCGCATGACAATCCACGCGCGGCGTATCGAGTTCTGCCGCAAGCTCGCTGGAACCGCCCAACTCTTTATCTCCTGCTTGTGCAACCATCCCCGGTTACACCTAATTGCCTTGGCCAGCGGTGGGGAAACGATGCCCGTCCGACCATTCAAGACGAACTTCGGGCTCGCGGCCACTCACGGGATTGGTAAAATGGAAACCCAGCGGACGGATCGCCGGATAGGGTGCGAAGGTCTCCCCGCGCAAGGGGCTGTCGGGCGCAAAGGCTGCGATTGCATCCGCGCCGGGACTGAAACGTGAGCTCGCCGCCGGATCAATGCCGGTCCAGCCGGTCGCATAATCGCCCAGCCAGATGTAATCGAGGTCCATGCCATGAATGCGCCAGACGCCATCCTCCTTGACGATCTGGTTTTCATAGATGCCCGAAATCCACGATCCCGGTCCGCCAGCAGAACTGTTGAACTGGAACAGGCGCGTCCGCACAAAGGCATGTTCACCCGCATCGTCAAGCACGGTGACATAGGGCTGCGTCTTCTGGTGGATGGCCTGGAAGGCATCGTTCGGCCCGCCTTCGCCATATCGCTGGATCAGTGAGCCGAGCACACGGTCCTGCCCGATGAAAGTGCCGATGTAGGATAGTTCCTTCCAGCCATCGCGCGCAAAGAGCGCAGCCGTGTTCCGCCAGGCGAACTGGTCGATGTAATAGCCATAGGCATTGGAGACGTTTTCGGCGCCGTCGAAGGCTTCGGCTTTGGCCAATGCACCGGAGACCTTGACTAGCTCAACCTGCACGCCGCGTGCTGGCATGAACAGGCTTTCTCCCAGGGGCGGAACCGCATAACCGACATTGCGGAAATCGACGCTGCCCAGGCTGGTCTCTCCGCCAGCCTCTCCGCCCGCCGGTGTCGGCAAGGCAGCGGGCAGCGGTTCGGACCACCCTGCGGCATAAGTCGAGCGCATGATCGGACTTCGATGCATCAGGTGGATACGCCAATGGCCGCTTTCGTCCGGACGCAGCAGGAAGGTCTGCATGGTCACCTGCCACTGCCCTTCACCGCCATGCTGGCCAGTCATGCCAAGTTCGACATTGCGGACCAGCGCCATCGAACCGTCAATGGCGACATTGGTCATCGGCATGAGCTGGAGCCGGTCGTTGAGTTCACCCTCGTCGAGGCCGGCTTCGCCAAAACGGGCGAGGAAAGCGCGGGCACCGTCCTTGCCGCTCCAGCTCCCAAGGCCGCCCATTTCGATCAGGGCATCTTCCGCAAACAGGTCGACAATGTCGTCATACATGCCGCGATCGAGGTAGTAGCCATAGGCATTGACCGCGTTCTGCGCGAGGCTTTGCGCCAACAGAGCACCGGACATCTGGTCGATTTCGTCCTGCGCCATGGGCCGGTCTGCAGACCGCTCTGGCAGAAGCCTGCCTGCCTCGTCGGGCGTGTAGTGATAAGGCGCACGTTCGAGTGTCGCGGCATCGTGCATCCAACCGTCTTCATAGCTCCCGGCAAAATGACCGTAGGGGCGGATCCGCGCGATCCTCCAGCCTTGGGGAGTATTGGCATAATCGATGATATGGGTGAGGCCCTGCCACCCGGCTTCGCCACCCTCTTCAGCGGTCAGCGCAACTTCGTGCCAGCGCCCCGTTGCGCTGAGCCCGTCCGCCGCCAAAGTGATAACCGGGCTGAGGAACAGGCGCAGGTTCATCCGCCCTGCAGGCATGCCGTCCGCGCCATGGCCCTGTGTTGCGCGCAGCCAGTTCTCCAGCCCCGCGCGCCCGGTAATGACACCACCACGAGTCACCAACTCGGCATCCGCGGTCAACATTCCGGCCATGCCGGACCAGTTGCCTGCCAACGCCAAATGTCCCCAGCGCGCCTGCATATGCTTGATCTGGCGAATCGATGTCAGGTCCTCAACGCGCGCCGTTTCCGCCGCAAGATCATCCTGCGCGTGCACCGCCACAGGCGTGACGATCAGGCTGAGCGCAAGGAGAACGCGTCGAAAGTTCACTCGGCCGCTCCCAACGCCAGCGCCTCTTCATAGACCGATGTATCGATCAGCGTGGCGAGCTGTTCGCGGCTGCGCGGTTCGCGGTCCGCCTGCTCGGCCAGCCATTGTTCCTGCACCACGAGCACATCGAGCAGGTCGTCAGGCACTGCTGCAGTCCAGCCATGGTGCTTCCAGCTGTCGATCACGTCCTGGGCATCGAATTCGCCGCGCGCGCGCACCATTTCCTGCGCGCGCTCGGGGTTGTTGCGAACCTCCTCGCTCGCATCAAGTATGGCACGGATGAAGCGGACGATCCGCTCGCGCGAAACGGGATCGGCCAGCTTCTCGGCAGTGGAATTCAGGTTGAACAGTTCGCGATAGACGCCCTCGCCCGAGAACTCGATCAGGTCATCGCCCAGCACCTGTGCGGCATTTTCGCTTTCCGGTTCCCAGATCACCACCGCATCCACCTCGCCGTTGGCAAGCGCCTCGGTCATTCCGGATAGCGGCACGATGGGAACAGCCTCGATATCGTCATAGGACAGCCCCTCTTTCTCCAGCATCAGCTTGAAGAAGTAGCCTGCGCTCGTCTGCGGGATAGTGGCGACCTTGTGCCCGGCGAGGTCCGCAACGCTCTCGATCCCGGCGGAACGGCGTGCCACCACGCGGTAAAGCCCTTCTGTGACAGTCATAAGGATGCGCAGGTTGGGGTTCTCGACCGAATAGCGCAAAGCCTGCGTTTCCGCGTTGGTCGCGACATCGGCCTCGCCCTCTTCGCCAAAACCGGGGACAGGCGGAGCGCCGACCAGATTGGCAATGGAGCCCATATGGACTGTTGCCTGGCCCGGATAATATTCCTGCGCCGCAAGCAGGACCGGAGCAATCTCGAAGGTCTGGACATTGCCGTAAATTGCAATGGGGCCTGGATCGGCTACCGGCTCGGGCTCCGCCGCGCATGCCGACAAGGCCAGGCCTGCGACCGCCATGCCGGCCATGAACATCCGTTTCGCGTATCTACCCAAGTCCCGTCTCCCACTGTGCGGCCCCGCAAGCACTTGAAAATTGCGGATACCGGATTCCTATCGCCTATCGCCGGGATCGGATGGCATCAAACGCTTGGCGAAGACTGTGCCGCAAGGAGCAGTATTCGATACCGGACCGGACAAAAAGCACTCTGGCGCAAGCAATATTTCGCCGATCAACCGCAGTTCACCCCTGCCTGCGAGGATAATCCTCAGCATTGAGAACCCAGCCCTTCATGTCCGAAAAATCCTCGCGCGGCGGCGCAAAGATATCGACAAGGACATTGGCGGCAGGATCGGAAGGCGCAGAGGTGTGCACCACGCGCGGCGGGATCACGCAGACCGATGGCGCGGCGCATTTCTCGTGCTCGTCCTCCTGCCAGTCGTGGAGGTTGGCGGTCCACGGCCAACGCAGATGGTGCATGTACCAGCCCTCGAGGGCGAGCGAGCATTGTTCGAAATCATCGTGGTGGTGCGGCGACAGCTTGGTCAGGTCGCGGGCGCCCTGTGCCGGGAATACATTGACCATGAATGTGGTGCAGCGAAAGATCTTGCCGAAACGGCCCGGCTCTTCGGGGACATCGAGGCTGTAGCTGCGGATCTTGAATCCGCCCACAGGATCGGGCCATGGTTCGAAGGATGGAACATGCGGATGCACGCCTGCATATTTGTCCGGATTGGAAACCTTGGCGGCAATATCGGCGTTGGCGGTGGAGATCAGGCGAACGATCACGCCGCTTCCCTTCACCGTCACCGTGCTGTCCCCCGGAGGGATCATGGTGATCGAATACCCGTCGACATCGCACACTTCGCCCGAGGCTTCCACCACGGCGCTCAGGTCGGGATCATGGATCAGCAGGACATATTCATCCACCTGTCCGTTGCGGGTGAACACGGCACCATCGCTGACTTCGGAAAAGCAGACGACAAAGTTCTGGCCGCGCGTGTACCAGCTCTTCACCCCGCTGCCGTGCTCTTGCGGCGCTTCGGCATAAATGCGCGCATATGTGCTCAGGCCAAAGGCCCTTGCAGCAGAGTCGGCTCCCCCATCTGCGGCCTTTGCCGACATGGCGGAACGGGGATCATCTGCTTCGTACATCATTATACTCCAAAAAGCCGAAATTTACCCAGCTCGTGAACCGAAACGGCAAAAAGGCAGGCACGCCCCAAAGCATGCCTGCCTTTCAATCCCACCCCCCCCGGGATGGCGGTGGCGAACCCGGGCTCAACTCGCACCGGGCAGCCATTGCGACCAGCTTCCGACTAGCTTCCCATTTCCCAGCATGCAAATGCATCCACGGGGCTGCTCCGGACGGGACATGTTTGCATGCCGTCTCGTTCAAGTGGCGATGATAGCGCAACCATTCACTTACCATTTCAGCCCTCGAGCGTGGCCTTGACGGCTTCCACGGCAGCACGCCCGAACAGCGTTGTATCATTGCTGACCATCACCAGTGAAAAACCCATATCGACGTATTGCCTGGCTTGAGCGGGCCCTGCTGCGGCCACTCCGGAGAAGATGTCGGCCTGTCTGGTCGCGGCAAGTACTTGTGCGGTCAGCGCTTTTACCGACGGATCGTTGGGAGGCTTTCCGCTGGAAAGGAAAAGGTCTCCATGGCCGATGAAGATACCGCCAACATTGTCCAGCGCGGCAAATTCTGCAGCAGCTTCAAGCGATTGCCAGTCCTCCAGCTGCACCATGCGCAAGCATTGCTTGTCACCTCGCTCGACATAGTCGCCCATATCGCCCAGACCCCAGCGCCCTGCACGCGATGTGGTTCCCAGGCCACGCTCGCCCTTGGGGCTGAAAACCATCTTGCGTGTGACTTCCTCGGCAATGGCAAGGCTGGTCACGCGCGGCACGAGCAAGCCATCGGCACCGCCATCCAGCAGCGGCTGAATGGCGGTGCCGCCGTGATCGGGAAGGCGGACAAGCGCCGCCATTCCCATGGCCTGAGCGGCAAAGACAAGGCGGCAGGCCATGTTCAGCGGATGCGGCGCATGTTCCATGTCGACAACGATGAAATCGAAGCCTGCATGGCCCAACAGTTCCACGGTCTCCAGCGACGGGATCTTCACCCACGTCCCCAGCAGGCTGCGTTCACTCGCACTCAATCGATCGACAAGTCTATCCATAGCGGCAAACTACGACAGGACGGGACCACACCGCAACCGGCCTAACGCCCCCTGCCGCCTGGGACATGAATTCGTTCCGCCGTATTCCAGAACAAGTCTTCCTGGTTCTGTTGCGAAAGGCCCGCAGCCGATTCCAGCGCATATTGCACCCAGGCGAACATGCTGCCCGGCGTGTTGCCGACATCGGATCCCCAGCACAGCTTGTCGGCGCCAAAAGTTGCGACCATCGCCTCCAGAAAAGCCTGTTCTGGAACGCCTTCCGCATGCAGCTGCTCGATCAGCAGGGTCGTGTACTTGTAATACACATTGGGCAGGTCCTGCAGTGCCAGGTGCTGCGGAGTGAGGCCCCAGCTCTCCGGCAAGGCCCAGGGGCGCGGAAAACCGATGTGATCAAGCAGAATGTTGGCATTGGGATAACGCACGGCGTGCTGCGCGACGCTTGCCATGGCGCCCGCTGTGTCTCCGCCGATGGGCATGATGACAACCACCAGGCCAAGGTCGTTGGCTGCCTGCCACGCCGGAGCAGCCGCATCGGCAAAGAAGGGAAACGGCCTTTCACGATCCGTTCCGGTGAAGCGAACGCCGGCAATCCTGTTTTCCCGCGCCATCTGCGCCAGCGTGGCGGGCGTATCCTCGCCATGCGGATCGAGAATGACCACCGGGACGATGCGGTCCGGGTGCTGCGCGGCAATGTCCAGCAGATAGCGGTTATCGAAACGGTAGGTGCTGGAATATTGCACCCCTGCGCCCTTGCCGATGCCAGAATCGTCCCAGAATGCGAAGACTTCCCGCGGCGTTTGCGGGAAGCGCATGGCCTTGGCCACCATGATTTCCGGACCATAGCGTGCGGTGCCTGCGTTGAATGGGTAGTTGTCGACATCATTGGTGTAGAAGTGCCCATGCGCATCCCACAACCGGTATGAAGGCCTGATCACGTGGGCAGAGGCGGACTTGGGGAGCGCTGCCATTCCTGCCGCTGCCAGGCCGGAGCCGATTAGAGTTCTACGGTTGATCATTGTGCTTCCTCTTCCGGCTTGTGGTCACCTTGTCGCGGCCTGAAGGCCGATATTCACGCGTTCTTCTGCTGCTCAATCGAACGAAAAGATGGAGCGCTGAATGTGGCGCTTCCCGCCGTTCACCTGGACGGGATCGTCCTTGCTGTTGAAGTAATAGATCACGCCGATCCGCCCGTCTTCCAGTTCCCAGGCGTTGGGATAGCCAAGGTCCCAGCTGCCGCCATCATCGCGGACGATCAGTTCCTGGCCCCATGTCCGGCCGCCATCCTCGCTCACCTTTGCACGAATGCCCGAAGGCATGAGGCGATAACCGTAGACCATGACAAGGCGGCCATCGCGCTTCACCACAAGGCTTCCTGGCGCGCCGAAATCATTGACGCGGCTGAGGAAGCTCCACGTCCGCCCGGCATCGTCGCTGGCATAGACCTCGGTCCACATGATCCCGCGCGGGTCACGCTGGCTGCGCAGAACGCACAGCATGCGGCCATCGGGCATCATGTATCCGCGTGGATAGAACCAGCGGTGACCGCCATAGCGGAAGGTGGACGAATAATCCCCGTCTGCGGCACCGTAGGGGTCCTGCTTCTGCGTGATGAAGGTCAGGAAGTGGAAGTCGGTATTGCCCGGCGGCAATGCGTAGATGCAGGGGTGCCGGTTCCAGCCGCTTTCGTCCACCTCCATCAGCCAGATCAGCGCGGTCCCATCCGCCCTGACCAGCGAGGAATTCATGCCTGACAAGGAATGCAGCGCATCAAGCGGGACATCTATCGCCGGGCTCCAACTGTGCCCCCTGTCCTTCGACACGCGCACGCTTGTGCGGCCCGCTGGCGTTCCGAAGCCCGCCGAGGAATTGGCGATGATCGTATCCTTGCTGAGAAAGTCGATCGGCTGCAAATCGCCCATAGTCCGGGCGTGCGCCAAGGCCGGATCGATAGTCTCCATCATGTCGATGACGGGATCATCACCGTTCCAGGTCCGACCATAATCGAAGGATCGCGTGGCGACCGACTTGGTTGCGCCGCCACTCCCCCGACCGATGTTGTCGTGGCTGATCGCATCCGGGTCCTCGTATTCGGTCTCGATCGAGGTAACCTGCTGCAGGAGCTCGCCATTGCCGAAGTCCCAGTACCCCATCACATGCGGCCAGCCGGTAACCTCGTCCTCGCGGCGATAGACCACGGCATGATCGACACCTGTCAGCCTGCGTGGCGGGAGAAAGGACCGGATCGGCGCGGTGTCTTGCCCGCGCGCACCGTCTGCCATGAGCAAAGCCGACGCTGCGACACCACCAAAGAGAGTGCTGCGCCGCGACAGTAACAGCCTGCTGCCGGGATCAGGCAGGTTGCTCATGCGTCGCCCCTTCGCTGTTCGCGCCGCCAGCAGGTGCCAGCCCGTAAATCCGGGCCGCATTGTCATGCAGGAACCTGCGCGTTTCCTCGGCGCTCAGCCGCGAAGCGGCGCCCCGTGCCATTGCCACCTTTTCGGCATAGTCCCAGAGCATCGACTGGCCGACATCCGATCCCCAGACCAGCCTGTCCGGCCCGAACCCGTCGACCATGCGCCGGACCAGATCGGCTGCCGGAACTGCTGCCTTCACCAGCCGTTCGAAATTGATTTCGGTGATCTTGAAATGGACGTTCGGAATGTCCTCGAAAATGGCAATGCTCGTGTCGATGCCGTAATGCGGCGGCGGCGGCATGGTGACGACCTCGCCCGCCTGTTCGCGCAGTGCCAGTTCATATTGCGACATGCCATAGGGCATGGCCCCGTGATCAAGGATGATCGGCAGATCGGGAAACATCCCTGCGATCAGCTTGATAAGCGGAAGGACATATGAAAGCTGGTTGTCGAACACGATCAGCGTCATCGGCGTGCCGAGATCGGCGCAGGCCTTCCACACTTCCATCGCGGAGGGGGAACTCATCCATGCCGTGTCGAGAATCCAGGGGCGGCTGTTGGCCATGCGGAAACCGGCCACATTCCGCTCTCTTACCAGATGCCGGTAGTGATCCGCCGTCTGCGGGTCCTGTGTGTCGAGGATTACGACCGGATGGAACCGGTCCGGGTACATATCCGCCGCGTCCAGGATATAGCTGTTGTCATAGCCATAAACGTGCCCGCGCTGCACAAGGCAAGCTTGGGATACACCTTGCACATCCATCAATTCGATGAGGGACTGCGCCGTGACAGTGTAGGATGGTCGCTCCGGAACAGGCAGATCGGGTGTAAAGGGTCTCGTCCGATAAGTGTCCCAATCGTCCGAAATCAGATGCGCATGGGTGTCAAGCAGCCTGGCTGTCATGCCCTCATCCGCCCACGAATCTTCAACGCGTTGCCCTCCCGCTGTGCCAACCATGCTAAGCGACATTGCTACCGACTGATATTCCCAGAAGGAACGGCATATTGACCCGTCCGGCGCGAACCATGCCACAACTTGACTGAGAGGGCACAAAATCCTCTTTCGGAATGCCCAATCCGAATGAAACCTTGCCTCTCTGCATACGAAATTCGCATGGTGGCGAAAAAGAGCGCCCATGCGCAAAAGCGGGAGAGTGAAGGCCATGCGCCGACCAATGGTAGTTCTATTCAGCGCGGTGATTTGCGCCTTTGCACCTGTGGTGGGGGCGCAATCCGCAGCCGCGCAAGAGGTTTCGGAACAGCAGATCGACGAACTGGCGCGCGATGTTTCGCGGGTGGAATCGCTGCGCGGCGTGAAGGACCTCCAGCGCTTCTATGCTCAATATGCGCAGTTCGGCCTGTGGCAGGAAATGGCAGATCTCTTCACCGAAGATGCAGAACTCATCTGGGGCGAAGAGACGCTGCATGGCAAGGCCGCGATCGCCGCATTCCTGCAAGATCATGTCGGCGGTGTGCGCGGCCTCAAGCCCGGCGCGGTACACGCCGAGCTGATCGAGGAGCCGCTGGTCAATCTTGCAGTCGATGGCAACTCCGCCAAAGGCCGCTGGATGGGCATGGTGCTGGCCGGAGACGGACAAGGCGGAAGCCGCATCGAAGGCGGTATCTACGAGAACGATTACGCGCTGGATGGCGGGGTCTGGAAAATTTCCCGACTCAACTATTTCCCGCAATATGAAGGCGACTACGCGAACGGCTGGACCAATTACCAGAACAAGGAACTGCGCCAGTTCCCCTTCCATTTCACCATCGATGAATCGGGTACGCCGATCCCTCCAGCCGAAGGGGCTGCCCCCGCCAGCGCTGCGACACTTTTCGAGCTTGAGGCGCGGGTTGCCGCGCTCAATGCCGAGGATGCAGTGCGCAACCTGCAAAACGCCTATGGCTATTACGTCGATCGCAAGATGTGGGACGATGTTGTCGATCTGTTTGCCGCCAATGGCGTGGTAGAGATTGCCGGCGTCGGCACATTCAACGGGCCTGAAGGAATTCGCGCCGCGATGGAGCTCATGGGGCCGCAGGGCCTGCGCGTGGGCGACCTCAACGATTTCCTCAGCTTCGACACGGTGGTATCCGTGGAGAGCGGCAACAAAGAAGCCTACGCGCGCGGGTTTGCCTTGGGTATGCTTGAGGATCGAACCGAGGGCACGGCGGGCTGGGAATTCCAGGTCTTCCGCAACCGTTTCGTCTTTGACGGCGGATTGTGGAAGATCCGCGAATTGCGGCTCTTTCCCTTGCTGCAGGCGAACTATGCCGATGGCTGGGCCAGTGGCGGGACTGCGCAGCTGAGCCAAGGCTCCATCCCCGCCTTTACCGAACCCCACCCTGTGACGGGTGCGAATGTGACGGTGGCAGGCTCCACCATGCTGGGTGCCGAACCACTGACGGGCGCAAACACCGCCACTTCATCGAACCAGCCTGCCGCCAGCGAGGCCGAACGCTTCTTCGACGCAACCCGCCGCCTCAAGCGCAGCTGGGCTTATGATGGCGTGGTCAATGTCTCCTCCGCCTATGGCTATTACATCGACGATTTCCACTGGCTGGAAATGGCGTCCATCTTTGCGAAAGACGGCAACAAGCATTCGCCCTTCGCAGGGTTCTATCTTGGCCAGGACCGCGTGCAGGCAGCCGCCACTACCATGTGGGGTGCGCCGCCTGAGCTACGTTCCGGCATTTCCTTCCATTGGCGTTTCCAACCCGTCATCCACGTCTCGCATGACGGGCGCTCTGCCAATTTGCGCACGCGCCTGTGGCAACCGCGCACGGGGATGCGGCGCGAGGGTGTGGTGAACGATGCACTCTCCTCCCCCGGGTTCAACACCGGCATGTATCCCAACGACCAGGCTGTGCTGGAAAACGGCGTCTGGCGCCTGTGGAGTCTCACGATCGACGAGCATTACATGACCAGCGTCAACTGGCAGGATGGCTGGGCCGGCTTGGAACCGACAAGCTCTGAACAAGCTGCCGGACAAAGCCCGCTGGTCGAACGTCTGCCGCCCGATATCCTCATGACCCAGATGGGCCGCCGTGCCGAACATTTCCGCGGCGGCACGGGCGAGACGATCGCCTGGCCGGGCATCCTGCCCATGTGGTTCCATTACAAGAACCCCGTCAGCGGCCGCGTGCCCGACCTCTATTGGCCGGACAGCGTGCCCGGCCTGCTGCTGCCCGAAGCACGGCTGATCAACCACGGCTACCAGATGCCGCCCAACGGCCCCGAACAGGATGGCATCCATGTCGAACTTACGCCGCCAGAAGCCAACGTCATGGACGGCGGCTAGGCACCGCCGCCCGCAGAGGACTCGTCCGTGCCCATCATCCTGAGCCCGCCCCGCCCGCCCAGCCAGGTAGACCACGCTACCGTCTACCGACGCGAGGACGAGTTCTGTTCATGGCCCTTTACCAGCGGCTTCTGGGAGAATGGCGACGGAACGCTGATTGCCAATTTCACCACGCGCAATGTCGCCTACGATAGCGGCGATGCCATTCGTCACGATGTGCTGGGGCAAAACAGCAGCAATCCACGAACGATCACGGTTCGCTCGCATGATCGCGGACTGACTTGGGATGGCGACAATCCGCAGGTCAACATGATGGCGGGACCCGGCGGGGCCGGCGCGGGCATGGCGGCGGAAGACATGCCCACCATGTTCGATGCAGCGGTAGATTACCGCGATCCGAACGTACTTGTTTCCAGCGGCGTCATGGGCGGTTTCGCCACGGGCGGGACCAATGCCACCGCGCAACTCTCCCGCGATGGCGGCAGGAGCTGGGGGCCGACGATCCGCATACCCAAGGAAAATCTCGACGCGACGACGGGTATCCAGTCCACCCTCGTGCGTCCCGATGGCCGAATGCTGATGTTCCTTTTCTCGATCGAGAAGGACAACACCAACCGCCGACCGCTGGTCTATGGCAGCACCAACGAAGGGCGCGAGTTCCATTTCATGTCCTATATCGTGCCCCGGCGCGACCCGTGGGGGCAGGCCGACGGCAATTTCGATGATCCCAGTGTCGCCTTTGTCGGCCATCGGTGGTTCTACCCGCGCGGCTACATGCTGCCCAACGGCAGGATCATCTGCGTGGTGCGCTGCCAGCGTGACCCGACCGGCGTGATGTGGAGCGAGGTCTATGCCAGCGACGATGGCGGCGGCAGCTGGAGCTTCCTGTCGCGTATCAATGATTTCGGCGCGCCTTGCAGCATGGTTATCATGCCCGATGGGCGCGTCGTTGCGATATACGGCTATCGCCTGATGCCCAGCGGTATCCGCGCAGCCGTAAGCGAGGACGGCGGCAAGACCTGGGGGTCAGAAATCATCGTCCGCAATGATGGCGGCAGCTGGGATCTCGGCTATCCCAATGCCTGGTTGGTCGACGAAAATACCGTGGGCACCTTGTATTACTTCAACAGCAAGCATGACCCGGTCCAGGCAGCAGGCGGTGTGCGCCACATCGCGCGCAGCATCTTTTCCATCGACTGAGAACCAGCAAGGCAAAGCACCTCGCAGCCGGCCAAACCAACTTGAACGGTTGACAAGTGGCCCCAGATTTCGGCCTTCTCCCAAATCGGCGGCCCGTCGGCCCTGCAGCAACTGCTATGGTTTGGAGACAGCCCTCAAGTGAGTGACGACATCACCCTTGGCCAATTGCGCACATTCGTCTGCGCGGCAAAGCTCGGCAGTTTTGTAAGAGCTGCTGGTAGCCTGGGCATATCCCAGCCCGCGGTGAGCGACCAGATCAGCACTCTGGAAGGCCGGTTGCACGACAGACTGTTCCAGCGTCGCAAGGGGACCACGCCGGTACTGACGCCGCGAGGCATGGCTGTCCTGCGCGAGGCCGAAGCCATCCTGGAAGCCAATGACCGGATGCTTCGAAATCTCGCCGAAGGCACGCAGCGCGAGACAATTCGCATCGCCATCGGCCCTCACTTGCGCGACAGATACTTCAATCCGCTGATCGGCGAGATCTACCGCCATTATCCCCAGGCGGACATCGAACTCCGACCGATGCAGACCTATGACGATGCGCTGCGGCTGCTGGACAAGGGCGACCTCGACATTCTTGTGTCGACCATCTTCGCCACCGGCCATACCATATCCGGCCAGGACAAGGTCTGCGATGTAGCCGTCGGTCTCATCACCACACCCGATCTTGCCGACCGTATTGCGTCGGGAGAAGTCGCTTTGGAGGAGCAGGACCTGCTGGCACCTTTCGGTCAATCCCCTAGGTCCACTCGCTGGATGAGTCATTCACTCAAAGAGGCCGGATTGAACTTTGCCCGCCCTCCGCGCTTTCTCAACAATGGCGAAATGGTCCAGCGGATCGCCAGCGAGGGATTGGGCCTTGCCTATCTGATGATCGAAAGCGTGGAAAAGGAACTGGCCGAAGGCACATTGGCCATGCTGGAGCCGAAACTGCCCCCGCTCACCCGCGTACTGGCCATAGCGCCTGAAAGCAGTGAAGCGGTAAAGTTCATCGAAGATACCATGCGCGAGGCCTTGTCCCGCGCTCCTGCCCGGACCGCAACTGGCATATGAGCCCTTCCTTTTATGGCTATAGGCGCTAGCTTATTGCCTATATAAGGTCCGCTTGTGTTGCTTGACTGGCTCAATGCCGGTAAATTTCCCAACCATGACGGCCCGTCGCACCATCGGGCGCAAACGGGAAGGGGCAGTGTCGATGGACGCGGATCGCAATTCTGCAATCGGAGCGAAACTGGGCGCTGTTCTGATGGGGGGCGCAGCCCTTGCCGCGCTGGCGCTGACCCCAATTTCCGGACTTGGTGCCCAGGGCTCCACATCGGCAACCGAATTGTTCTGGGGTGAGTTGCACCTCCATTCGAACCACTCGCTCGATGCCTATATTACCGACAACACCATGGTCACGCCCGACATGGCCTATCGTTATGCACGCGGAATTCCGATCGAGCAGCCGGGAATGGACCGCAAGATCCAGATCCGCCGTCCGCTCGATTTCATGGCCGTGACCGACCATGCGGAAATGATGGGTATCTTCACCCTGCTCAACCGAGCGGATGAATCGCTCACATCCACTCCCTGGGGTCGGCGTGCACTCGCCGCCCATATCCAGAACCCGGGCCGAAACGGGGCAATGAGCGTGACCACTGCGGGTATGGCCGGCCCGCCCGCGCCCGAACTGCAGGAAATGATGAGCCAGATCTATTCCGACCGCGTGCGCAGCACGGCCTGGGCGGTCGAGATCGAGGCGGCAGAGCGCAATTACGTGCCCGGCAAATTTACCACCATGTTCGGCTGGGAATGGTCCTCCGTCGTCGATGGCGGCAAGAACCTGCACCGCATCGTGCTCGCCAATACCGATAGTGCGGGTGCTGCCAGCTTCATCCCCTACAGCAGCCAGGACAGCCAGCGTCCCGAAGACTTGTGGTCGTGGCTGTCGTCAACGCGGGAGAGGACGGGGATCGACTTCATCGCCATTCCGCACAATTCGAACATTTCGGGCGGTCTGATGTTCCAGATGACCGACAGCGACGGCGAACCGATTTCGGCCGCCTATGCCCGCACCCGGCAGCTGTGGGAGCCGCTGGTTGAGGTGACGCAGGCCAAGGGTACGTCCGAGGTCCATCCCGAAATTGCGCCCAATGACGAATTCGCCGATTTCGAGATCCGCCGCAAGCTGCTGATCGGCGCCCCGACACCTGCAGATGCAGGCGATTATGCCCGAAACGCCTTGCAGCGAGGCCTGCAGATCCAGCAGCGCACGGGCTTCAACCCCTACAATTTCGGCATGATCGGTTCGACCGACAGCCACACGGGCCTGTCATCGGTCCAGGAAAGCGATTTTTACGGCAAGCTGGTCTCCGACATCCCGCTTAGCGAGCACATTATCGGGGAACGGCCTGTCATCTTTCCGGCGTGGGAAATGGGCGCTTCTGGTCGCGTTGCCGCCTGGGCAGAGGAAAATACTCGGGGGGGTATCTTTGCCGCCCTGCGCCGGAAAGAAGTCTACGCAACCACCGGACCGCGCATTGCGCTGCGCATGTTCGGTGGCTTCAACTTCACCTCAGCCGATGCCAGCGCGCGTGATATCGCCGCGCTGGGCTATTCGCGCGGCATCCCGATGGGAGGCGATCTGACGGCAGCGCCTGCAGGCCGCGCGCCAAGCCTGTTGATCCATGCGGCCAAGGACCCGCTCAGCGGCAATCTGGACCGTGTCCAGGTGGTCAAGGGCTGGGTCGATGCCGATGGCGAAGCGCACGAGCGCGTCTATGACGTGGTGTGGTCGGGCAACCGGAGGATCGGTGCCGATGGCAAGTTGCCCGCAGTGGGCAATACGGTCGATATCGAAACCGGGCTCTACACCAATGACATCGGTGCGGTGCAACTGGCGACGGTCTGGACCGATCCCGATTTCAACCCGCGACAAGCAGCGTTCTATTATGTCCGCGTGCTGGAAATCCCCACGCCGCGCCATTCGCTGTTCGATGCCATCGCGCTGGGCATTCCGGTGGAGCGGACGGGCCAGCCGGCGACGATCCAGGAACGCGCCTATTCCTCGCCCATCTGGTACACCCCGGCTAGCTGATGGATGCCCTGCGCCGGCTCCTGCGGGAGCCGCTGATCCATTTTGTTCTGCTCGGCGTCGCGCTGTTCGCCATCCATGACGTGGTGAGCGGCGACGATGCGCTCGATCCGCAATCGCGCGTGATCAATGTCGATCGCGAGACGCTGGTCGAATTCATGCAATATCGCTCTGCCGCCTTCGAACCCGAATATTTCGATACGCAATTCGATGCGCTGTCCGATGAACAGAAGGCAGAGCTCGCCCGTTCCTATGTCCGCGAGGAAGCAATGGCGCGTGAAGCCCGCGCATTGGGTCTGGATGAGAATGATTACGTGATCCGGCGCCGCCTGGTGCAAAAGGTCGAATATCTGGTCGCCGATGCAGACCTTGATCCCGACCCGCCCTCCGAGGATGTCTTGCGCAGCTTCTACGCAGAGCATCGCGCCGATTTCGGCATTCCAGCCGAATATACCTTCACCCACGTCTTTGCCGATGCCGAGATTGCGCGGCCGGGAGGGCCGCTGGCCGACGCGCAAGCGCTTCTGGCACGGTTGCGCGCCGATAGAGCAGGTTTCAACGACGCACCCGCCTATGGCGACCGCTTTCCCTACCAGCGCAATTTCGTGCGCCAGAACCTGCGCCCGGTGGACGACATCTTCGGCCCCGAGTTCGCCGCCGCACTGACGCAGTTGACGCCCGGCGACACATGGCAAGGCCCGATCATGTCGCGCTTCGGAGCGCATCTGGTGATGCTGACCGCCCAACAGGATGCACGCCAGCCCGATTTTGAAGAGGTACGCGCGCAAGTGCTTGCAGCCGTGCTTGACGAGCGCCGGACCAATACGCGCGAAGTGTTGCTCAATGAACTCGTCGACCAATACGATGTTCGCTACGGGCCCGGTGTTCCCGAACCGGCTCGATCCCTCAGCGGAGACGAAGAGTGAGGTTGTCGGCTGTACTGGCGTCGATATGCTTCCTGATGGCCATCAGTGTTGCGGCAAGTCCACAGCCTGCCAGGGCCCACGATGCCCGCCCCGCCACGGTCATGATCCGCGAGCTGCCCAACCAGCGCTTCGCTATCCGCGTACGCGCGCCCGACAGCGTGGCATTGGACAATCGTCCCGTGGCGGTGGCTCCACTGGAATGCTCCCCGGTAAGTCTCGGTGAGGATCAGGCAGGCGACCTTGTCACCGGGACCATCTTCCACTGCCCTGGCGGCGCGCACGGCAAAAGCTTCGGCCTCGCCTATCCAATCTACAATCCCTCACTCTCAACGCTGTTCCGGCTTGAGCAACTGGATGCCGCGCCCCTGTCGGCACTGCTGCCGCCCAGTGAGAGCAGCTGGACCGTTCCCCAGGAGCCCAGTGCACTGGAAGTGGCAAGCGACTATTTCCGCCTCGGCGTGGAGCATATTCTCGGCGGGCTCGACCACCTGCTGTTCGTTACAGGTTTGCTGATCGTGGCGGGCACTTTGCGCCGCTCGCTGATTGCCGTCACCGGTTTCACGCTGGCGCATTCGGTGACACTGGCGCTTTCCGCCCTGGACCTCGTGCGCCTGCCCGCGCCGCCGGTCGAAGCGGTCATCGCGCTGTCCATCCTGTTCCTGGCGGTGGAGATCGTGCGCGACCGCAAGTCGAGCCTGACGTTCCG
>JAHEBH010000093.1 GCA_024642335.1 Erythrobacter sp. | reverse complement strand
TGGGACGGGCATAATGATGTGCCGATCAACATCCGCTCGCGGCGCGGCAATTTGCTGGCGGACTTCGACTTTCAAGACACGCATGCGGAGCCGGACTGGCGCGGTGAAGGCACCAGCGCCATGCACACCGATCTTCCCCGGCTGAGGCAGGGCGGTTTGGGCGCGCAGTTCTGGTCTATCTATATCCCTGCCGCAGCCGAAGGGGCCAATGCAGTACAGGCTGCATTGGAACAGATCGACATCACCGAAAGGCTGGTGGACCAGTATTCCGATGACTTGGCGCTGGCCTACTCGGCGGATGACGTGGTTGCCGCCCAGGCGGAAGGAAAGATCGCCTCGCTGCTCGGCCTTGAAGGCGGGCACATGATTAACGACAGTCTGGCCGTGCTGCGCCAGCTCCATGCGCGCGGCATCCGCTACATGACGCTGACCCATTCATCCAATACGAGCTGGGCGGACAGTGCCGACGCTGCGCCCCAACATGGGGGTCTCACCGATTTCGGCAGGCAGGTAGTGGCGGAGATGAACCGCCTGGGAATGCTGGTCGATCTCGCCCACGTGAGCGCCGAAACCATGCGCGATGCGCTGGAAGTGGCGCAGGCCCCGCTGATCTTCAGCCATTCCAATGCGCGTGCCGTCACCGAGGAATCGCGCAACGTGCCCGATGATGTGCTCGACATGGTCAAAGCCAATGGCGGGATCGTGATGGTCACCTTCGTGGCTGAATTCCTCAGCAATGCGCGCAGCCAGTGGATTGCCGAGCGCAACGCCGTTCGCGCCCGCCAGGAGTGGCTGTGGCAGGGCCAGCCGGAGAAAGTTGCGGCAGAGCTGGGTTCGTGGATCGCGGCCAATCCTCCGCCAGAGGTGACGGTGAGCGATGCGGCCGATCATGTCGACTATATCGCCCGGCGCATCGGCGTGGAGCATGTGGGCATTGGCGGTGATTATGACGGAACCAGCGGCCTGCCGACGGGCCTGGAAGACGTCTCCGGCTATCCGGCCTTGTTCACCGAACTGGCGCGGCGCGGCTATTCGCAGGAAGATCTGGAAAAGATCGCCAGTCGCAACATGATGCGCGTGATGCGGGCGGCGGAAGCCTATGCCGCCTCACAGTCGCAGATGGCGCCGATAGAAACGCCGGTTGGTTAGGCTCAATCGCGCAGCAGTTCGTTGATGCCGGTCTTGCTGCGCGTCTGCGCGTCCACCGTCTTGACGATCACGGCGCAGGAGAGCGAGGGGCCTGGCGTACCATCGGGCAACGGCTTGCCGGGCAGCGCGCCGGGGACGACCACCGAATAGGGAGGGACCGCGCCCATATGCACTTCGCCGGTCGCGCGGTCGACGATCTTGGTCGAGGCGGAAATGAACACGCCCATCGACAGCACCGAGCCCTTGCCAATGCGCACGCCTTCGACAACTTCGGAACGCGCTCCGATGAAGCAGTCATCCTCGATGATGGTGGGGTTGGCCTGAAGCGGTTCGAGCACGCCGCCAATCCCGACGCCGCCCGAAAGGTGCACGTTCTTGCCGATCTGCGCACAGGAACCGACCGTGGCCCATGTGTCCACCATCGTGCCCTCGTCGACAAAGGCACCGATGTTCACGAAGCTGGGCATGAGCACCACGTTCCTGGCGATGAAGCTGCCCTTGCGCGCCACGGCGCCAGGCACCACGCGGAAGCCGGCCTCGCGGAAGCGGTTCTCGCCCCAGCCGGCAAACTTGCTCGGCACCTTGTCGAAGGCCGGCGCGCCCGCAGAGCCGCCATCCATCACGACATTGTCATTGAGGCGGAAGGACAGGAGCACGGCCTTCTTCAGCCACTGGTTGACCGTCCAGCCGCCATTGCCATCGGGCTGGGCGACGCGCGCCTTGCCGCTATCGAGCAGTTCCAGCGCCGCCTCGACGACCTTGCGCACATCGCTGCTCGCGGGCGTGACGGTCTCGCGCGCTTCCCACGCGGCTTCGATGGCATTTTCCAGATCGGCGCTCATGGCCTTATCCCCTTCGGAATTCACATTTGCAGCGCCGCTAGCTTGCATGGCGCTTGTCGGCAAGGCCGGATGGTGCAGAATGGCGGCGAAGCGGTGCGAATGGTCATATTCAGCGCATATTAGGACAATATCGGGCAGCTAGATTGTTCGCAGGCAGGATCTTCATGAATTGCAAAGCGCTCCATGTCGGTATTTCGCGTCAGGTGCTGGTGCTGGCTTGTGCCAGCATGCTGGCCGCCTGTGGTGGAGGCGGCGGCCCGGCAGTGGGCATCCCGCCGGTAACGCCAACTCCAAGCCCGACGCCAAGCCCGACGCCAAGTCCGACCCCGGCACCAACTCCGACGCCTGCGAGCTTCGACCAGCAGCCTGTCCCCTCGCAATTTAACACGGTCGAGTTCCGCCAGTCGGACGGCCCATCGTTTCACAATGCCCATTCGGCCTGGGAACAGGGCCATACCGGCGATGGCGTGACCATCGCGGTGATCGATTCCGGCATCGATACCGACAGTCCCGAATTCGCCGGGCGGCTATCCAGCCTTTCGACGGACCTCTACGCCTCGCGCAATTCGCTCGACGGCACCGATGATCACGGCACCAATGTGGCGCTGGTGGCAGCTGGCGCGCGGGACGGTACGGGGATGCTGGGCATTGCCTGGGATTCGACTATCCTTGCCATACGAGCGGATGAACCGGGAAGTTGCGCCGCGGGAGGGCCGACAAGCACCGCCGACACCTGCACATTCCTCGATGCCGATATCGCCCGCGGCGTGGACTATGCCGTGGCCAATGGCGCGAAGGTCATCAATATCTCGCTCGGCGGCGAAGGCGGGGCCAGCCCCGAACTGCAACAATCGATTGCCAATGCCACCAGCGCTGGCGTTCTGGTGGTCGTCGCTGCAGGCAATGATGGCTTTGCGCAGCTCAATGACTACGGAAAGCAGGTGCTCGCCAACGGCAATGGCGCGCTGATCGTGGTCGGATCGGTCGACGAGAATTACCAGATTTCCGACTTCAGCAATCGCGCAGGGACCGACACGCAATTCTACCTCGCAGCGCGGGGAGAGAGCATATGCTGCGTGCACGAGAATGGCGCGATCTATGTCGATGGCGAAGGCTTCGTCTATCTCTTCTCCGGCACCAGCTTTGCCACACCGCAGGTGGCGGGCGCCGCTGCCTTGCTGGCGCAGGCCTTTCCCAACCTGACCGGGCAGGACATTGCGGAAATCCTGCTCCGCACTGCTTTCGATGCGGGCGAAATGGGTGCAGATGCGGTTTTCGGGCGCGGCATCCTCGACATCTACCGCGCCTTCCAGCCTCTGGGCACGACCACGCTGGCGGGATCTGCCAATGTCGTGACCTTGACCGCCCTCAGCGGTACGGCATCATCCGCGATGGGCGATGCGCTGACACGTGCGTCCTTGCCGACGGTGATAACCGACGAATTCGGCCGCGCATTCGACCGGGACCTTGGCGGCGGCCTGAGCGGGGCGCAACTACGCAACCCGCTGCATGATGCGCTGGCGGGCGAGCAGCGTTACCTCTCGGCCAGCAGCGACAAGGCTTCCGTCGCTTTCTCGGTGGATGGCCGGGGCAATGTCGGCGCCCTCCACCTGCAACCGGGGGAGGCCGAGCAGGCGAGGGTGCTTGCCGCGCGTGTGGCCATGCAGCTTTCTCCGCAGACACAATTCGGCTTCGCCTACGCCCAAGGGGCAGACGGGCTGGTGGCACAGTTGCAGGGGCAGGACCGCCCCGCCTTCATGGTGGCGGGCAGCACCGGCGGCGATGCCGGCCTGTTCATGGGCAGCGATGTCAGCATGGCCTTGCGGCATGAACTTGGCGGCTGGGGCCTGACCGTCAGCGCACAGAGCGGAGAGACCTACGCGGGCGTGGTCGAGCAACGCGTGGCGGCATTGCGCGGTTTTCGCGCGCAGGAGGATATTGCCTCTGTCGGACTGGCGCTTGATCGCCGTTTTGGCACCCTCGACGCCGCGCTTGGCCTCACATGGATGGGCGAAGACCAGACCATGCTGGGCGCGCATTTCCAGCAGGGGTTGGGCCTTGCCGGAGCGGACAGCCTGTTCATGGACATGGCGGCGGGTTGGGATTTCGCCTCAGATTGGCGGTTGGGCGCAAGCATCAGGCAGGGCTGGACGAAAGCGCGCAACGGCGATGTAGTGACCGCCGGATCGCAGCTGGAAACGCGCGGCTTCGCGCTGGACGTGCAGCGCCGCAATCTCCTCATGCAAGGCGATACGCTGGCGCTGCGTATATCGCAGCCGCTCAGGGTTGAGAGCGGCGAACTCGGCCTGCTGCTGCCGAGCGCATGGGATTATGAGACCCGCACCGCTTCCTACGAAAAGCAGGTCCTTTCGCTCACGCCATCGGGGCGGGAAATCGATGCCGAACTGGCATGGCACGGGTTCCTGATGGACGGCCTGTCCTCCGTCAGCCTGTTCTGGCGCAAGGAACCGGGCCATTATGC
>JAHEBH010000051.1 GCA_024642335.1 Erythrobacter sp. | reverse complement strand
GCCGGCATCAGCCGGGGCAAGGGCGGCTCGATGCACATGTTCAGTATCGAACATGCCTTTTACGGTGGCCACGGCATTGTGGGCGCGCAGGTGCCGCTGGGAGCGGGCCTGGCATTCGCCCACAAGTACAAGGAAGATGGCGGCCTTTGCATGGCCTATTTCGGCGATGGTGCCGCCAACCAGGGCCAGGTTTACGAGACCTTCAACATGGCTTCCTTGTGGAAGCTGCCGATCGTCTTCATCGTCGAGAATAACCAGTATGCGATGGGTACCGCAGTCTCCCGCTCCTCGGCTGAGACCGAATTCTATCGCCGCGGCACTGCATTCCGCATTCCCGGCATGGATGTGAACGGCATGGACGTGCTGGAAGTGCACCAGGCTGCCAAGGTCGCTGTCGAGCATGTTCGCGGCGGCAACGGCCCCGTGCTGATGGAACTCAATACCTACCGCTATCGCGGCCACTCCATGTCCGACCCGGCCAAATATCGCACGCGCGAGGAAGTGCAGGGCGTTCGCGAAAAGAGCGATCCCATCGAAATGGCCAAGGCCGAACTGATCAAGCTGGGCGTAGACGAGGACAAGTTGAAAGAGATCGACAAGGGCATTCGGGCCAAGGTGGCCGAAGCCGCCGAGTTTGCCGAAAATTCGCCTGAACTGGAGCCGCATGAGCTCTACACCGACGTGCTGGTGGAGAGCTACTGATGGCTATCGAACTGAAAATGCCCGCGCTTTCCCCAACCATGGAGGAAGGAACCCTCGCCAAATGGCTGGTGAAGGAAGGCGATCAGGTTTCCGCCGGGGACGTTCTGGCCGAGATTGAAACCGACAAGGCGACGATGGAGTTCGAGAGCATCGATGAAGGTGTCGTCGGCAAGATCCTCGTGGCCGAGGGGAGCGAAAACGTGCAGGTCGGCACGGTAATCGCGATCCTGGCGGGTGAGGGCGAGGATGTTTCCTCTGCCGCACCGGCAGAAGCGCCATCCGAATCTGCATTTGCCCCTCCGGTCGACGCTGCGCCTGCTGCTGCTGCAGAAAGGCCTGCCGCCAAGGAGCGCCCTTCCGATCCCGTAATCCCGGCCGGAACCAACATGGCGACGCTGACCGTGCGTGAAGCGCTGCGCGATGCGATGGCCGAGGAAATGCGCCGCGACGAACGCGTGTTCGTGATGGGTGAGGAAGTGGCCGAATACCAGGGCGCCTACAAGGTCACCCAGGGCCTGCTCGAAGAGTTCGGCCCCAAGCGCGTGATTGATACGCCGATCACCGAATATGGCTTTGCCGGTATCGGCACGGGCGCTGCGATGGGCGGTCTTCGTCCGATCGTCGAATTCATGACCTTCAACTTCGCCATGCAGGCGATCGACCACATCATCAATTCGGCGGCCAAGACCAATTACATGTCCGGCGGCCAGATGCGTTGCCCGATCGTGTTCCGCGGCCCCAATGGCGCGGCCAGCCGCGTGGGGGCACAGCACAGCCAGAACTATGCCTCATGGTATGCCCATGTGCCCGGACTGGTGGTGATTGCACCCTATGATTCTTCCGATGCCAAGGGCCTGCTGAAGGCGGCCATCCGTTCCAATGATCCGGTGATCTTCCTCGAAAACGAGCTGGTCTATGGCAACAGCTTCGAAGTTGCCCAACTGGATGATCACGTTCTGCCCATCGGCAAGGCGCGCATCATGCGGGAAGGTGCCGATGTCACCATCGTATCCTACTCGATCGGCGTGAAGTTCGCGCTCGAAGCGGCAGAGTTGCTGGCGGGCGAGGGCATTGATGCCGAAGTGATCGACCTGCGCACACTGCGTCCGCTCGACAAGGAAACGGTGCTGGAAAGCCTGGCCAAGACCAACCGCCTGGTGGTGGCAGAAGAAGGCTGGCCGACCTGCTCGATCGCATCGGAAATCATCGCTGTGTGCATGGAGGAAGGCTTCGACCATCTCGATGCGCCGGTGCTGCGCGTCTGCAATGAGGACGTACCGCTTCCCTACGCCGCCAGCCTGGAAAAAATGGCGCTGATTGACGCAGCCCGCATCGTCACGGCGGCGAAGAAGGTCTGCTACAAGGTATAATCGAGGGGGGTAATCGAAGGGGCGCATTGCTGCTCCCCTTCCGGCCCTTGGATCAGTCAGTCGCCTGTAGATAGACGGTGCGCGATTCCTCGAGGTTGATTTCCGTCAGCGACATGAAGGGGATCACCGGCTCGAGCCGGTACCGCATGGTCACCGTGCCGAAATCGGCGCCGTTTGCGGCCGTGCCGCGCTGAAGCCTGAGGCCGGTGATGCCGCTAGAATCGATGCCCACGAACCGGTCGCGCGCTACCTCCAGGACTGTATCCTCATCAGCATCGGGATAGACCTTGGCATAACGCACAGCCTCGCCGATCGCGTGGCGCATGCCGCTCGTCGTCTGTGCAACGATGGCATACTGCAGGATGCCGATCATCATCATGACCAGGATCGGCAGAGCAAAGGCCATTTCCACAGTGGCCGCACCGCTTTCGTCGGACTTCAACAGTCGCTTCATCATTGGAACCTCACCACACTGTCACCAGTGACCGTCACTGACGAGGGAAGGACGTCGGAGTTGAACATGGTGGACAGCGAATTCCAGTCGAACAGCATGGTGACGGTTCGCCTGATCGACACGCTGGCGAAGCGTCCGGTGACCTGTCCCGCAGCGCAAGCACCGGTGAAACTCCCCTGCCTGGTCCCGTTGCATTCAAGGAAGAACTCCGCCGTGACGGCTGACGTTTCCACGCCAGCTGCGGTTGCAGCTTCTGTTTGCAGATAGGTTGCGCGTTCATCCGTGGGCAGTTTGGCCAGGGCGAAGTCCGTAGTCCTCTGCGCCGCCTGCTCCATGTCGATCCTGGCGATGGCGACGCGGGTCAGGTCGATCATCCCGGCAAACATCAGCAGGATAATGGGGAGTATCAGGCTGAGCTCGATAACCGCGCTGCCGCGGTTTTCGCTGCAGATGCGGCGCGCAAGGCGAGATATGCGTGTCATTGTCATCGCCATCACTCCACCAGCGTAATTCTGTAGTTCTGGAAGTTCATCGACGAAAATTCGAGCGGGCAATTGTTGTCGATCGACGCTTCGCCACCGATGGTTAAACGCTTGCTAATCAGGAAGAGGCAATCGGCAGTCTGGCCGGAGTTGCCAAGGAAGGAAAGATCGCCCCCGGGCATGTAGACGATGCCATCCAGGTGCAGGTTTGAACCGCCGGTGATATTGCTGGTTCTTGTACTGCCCAGAGCTGGGTCCTGGAAGAAGAGAAGGCCCTGCCAGTCCGCATTCTGGACCGAGGTTGGTGCACTCAAGGTGACATTCGATCCACCGGCAATGTCAACAGCAGCGACGTTGCCAGCGGCGGTGCCCGTCAGGATGATCGTGACGCCGTTCCCGGTGATATTCGCCGTGGACGCGACCTTAAAGTCGCCAGCGTCCATGATATATACGCCGGGACTCATGGTCAGCGTGCCTTGCACGTTCAATCCTCCGCAATAGCGCCCTGGCGAAATGGTGGAGGTCGCCCTTGGAAGCACGCGCACGTTGGTTGTCGCGGCAGTGCAAGATGGAGTTGGCGGCACGCTTAGATTTCGCGGCGCGATGGGATCTTCGGAAGCAACGCCATAGGGAAGGATGGCTGTGTCTGCGGGGTAATTGGCAGCACTGGCTGTAATATTGCCCACGGCGCTGATCGGATTGGCATCGAGATAGCTCGAACCGACCAGCCTGATCGCTTCGTCGTCGCCAGAGTTGGCGATAACGCCGCAACCGGCGCCGACATCAGCTGTACCCAGCACATTGATGCCCACGCCGTCTTTGGCAAGCGAAATAACGCAGTTCTCGCCCCGCGACACGGCGGTGGCGACAGCGCGCGAGCGCACAGTCACGCCAGTGTCCATGAACAGGCTGGAGAATGGCAGCTGCGCCGTGGCGGTGGCAATAACCTCGATCGCACCGGCATCTCCTGCCCAACCACCGGTCAAAGGCGCAGTGCTGAGCCTTTCGACGGTGATGGTCATCCCGTTGGCATTGCGGGTGATCTCGTCCGCGCCTTCCGTGCGGTAGGTGGAGGTGCTGCCCTGGCTCAGCGTGTGCGCAGAAGCCAGCGCACCCGCATCGACCGCCATTTGCAGCTGGCGTTTCCACAGATACCATTGGGTAGTATCGACAGCCAGGCCGACACCGCCGGCCAGCACGAAGCAGCCCGTGCCTGCAAGGACGAGGACGTTGCCGCTCGTGCAGCTTCGCAATTCTGCGATTTTGCGCTTCATAAAGCTGAGCATTTTGCCGATACCTGCCTTTGCTGGACTGCTGATCAGAAAGTGCCTTAGCGCGTGCGTGGTAACCGGATCGTTGCATCCGATGGTTAATCTCCAATTAGCCATGCGGGCCTTGCCCGCGCTAAAGCCTTGACCTGGCCCGTGTTCCACGGCGAAGGGCGAAGGCCATGGAGAATTTTCCGCTTGATGATCTGCCGCTAGTGCGGCGCCTGGCGCTTTCATACGCACCTGCAAGGGTCCGCGCGCAGGTTTTGGCCGTGCTTGCGCTGGACCAGCGCTTGTCGCAATTGGTGCGCACGAGCAGCGAGCCCATTCTGGCGCAGATCAAGCTCGCATGGTGGCGAGAGCGCTTGCAGGAGGGGCAAGAGCGCTGGCCTCAGGGAGAACCCCTTCTTTCTCTTCTGCGCCTCTGGCCGGGAGAACCCGCGCAACTGGTGCCGCTGGTCGATGGCTGGGAATGCCTGCTGGCAGACGATCTGACCGAGGAAGTCGTGCAGGATTATGCGCTGGGAAGGGCAAGCGCATGGCAAGCGCTGGCCCCGGCGGGACGGGCAGAGGCTGTCTTGCAAGCGGCAAGGGAGTGGGCGCTGGCTGACCTTGCGTTTCATCTTGGCGGTGAAGGCGAGGGACGGCTGGTTTGTGAAATGTTGGATCATGCGCCACTACGCCGCCTGCCCAGGGAGCTGAGAAGCCTGGCGGTGCTGCATGGACTGACGCGTCGGGCGCTCGCGAAAGGCAGTCACGAACTTCTCGATGGCCCTGCTGCCGGACTTGTGGCCTTGCGGATCGGGCTTTTGGGGCGCTAGGTCTGGTACGGGAGGAATCGGCATGAACCGCATGATTCTCGGTGCTTTTCTTGCCCTGCTTATGGTGGGCATCGGCCTGTTCTGGCTGCAGGGCAGGGCAGCGGTCGAGCGCGGCGCGCCTCCTCCCGATGCAGGGCTGGCGGAAGAACGGCCCGATCCGGAACTGCTTCCATTCGCCGACATCTCTGGCCTTGAAGGCCCTGCGCCGCCCGAAAGCACGGTGCTTTCCCGGGAGGAACAGCGCTTCTTCCGCTACGATCGCAACCGCGACCGGCGCATCACGCGCAATGAAATGCTATCCAGCCGCACCGATGCCTTCCGCCGCCTCGATACGGACGGCAACAATCTGCTGACCTTCGAGGAATGGGCCGTCTCCACCGCCGAACGGTTCGACGAGATGGATGCGAACGGCAATGGCTGGCTGAGCCAGGCCGAATTCGCCACCAGCGCCCCGGAGCGCGATTAAACTCGATACCGCCGAGATTGATAGCGCCTTCCCCACCGGGGAAGGGCTTTCTCGGCTCAACCTAATCGGGGTAGCCCCTAAGCGGGCACTTTCTCCAGACTTGACAGCCAATCACCGAAATCAGCCTTGCCACGCTCTGTATAGGCTTCCTTGCGCGCCTTCTTCTTCACATCATGCAAGGGCGGGAAAAGGCCGAAATTGATGTTCATCGGCTGGTAGTTGCTTGCCTCCGCATCGCCGGTAATGTGCGATAGCAGCGCGCCCATCGCCGATGTTGGTGGCGGACTTGCCCATTTCTCGCCCGCCAGTTCGGTTGCCGCCATCATTCCCGCCAGCAGGCCCACGGCAGAGCTTTCGACATAGCCTTCGCATCCGGTCACCTGCCCGGCAAAGCGGATGTGCTCGGCGCCTTTCAGTCGCAATTGCCTGTCCAGCAACATGGGGGAGTTGATGAAAGTGTTGCGGTGCATGCCGCCCAGCCGCGCGAATTCCGCCTTTTCGAGGCCCGGAATGGTGCGGAACAGTTCCACTTGCGCGCCATATTTCATCTTGGTCTGGAAGCCGACCATGTTCCACAACGTGCCCAGCTTGTTGTCCTGCCGCAATTGCACCACCGCATGCGCCCAGCGGCCATTGGGGTGCTCATCTGTCGCCCAATGCGGGTTGTCGAGACCCACGGGCTTCATGGGGCCAAAGCGGAGCGTATCGACCCCGCGCTCGGCCATCACCTCGATCGGCATGCAGCCCTCGAAATAAGGTGTATCCGCTTCCCACTCCTTGAAATCGCCTTTCTCGGCGTCGAGCAGTCCCTGGTGGAAGGCGAGATACTGCTCCTTGGTCATGGGGCAGTTGATGTAGTCCTTCCCTCCCTTGTCCCAGCGCGCGGCCATCCAGCAGATGTCCATGTCGATACTGTCGTGGTGGACGATGGGCGCGATGGCATCGAAGAAGGCGAGGCGATCCTCGCCCGTTGCCTTGACGATGCTTTGTGCCAGCGATTGCGCGGTGAGCGGGCCGGTTGCCACGATGGTCATTCCATGCTGCGGCAGTTCGGGCACCAGCTCGCGCACGATCTCGACATTGGGGTGCTGTTCCAGTGTCTTCTGCACCTCGGCAGAGAAGACATCGCGGTCCACAGCCATGGCGCTGCCCGCAGGAACGCGCGCTTTTTCGCCCGCTCGCATGATGAGCGAGTCCAGCCGCCGCATCTCGTGATGGAGCAGGCCCACGGCATTCTTCGCGTCGTCATCGCTGCGGAAGGAATTGGAGCAGACGAGTTCTGCCAGCCCTTCGGTCTGGTGGGCAGGCGTGTTTCCGCCGCCGCCGCGCATTTCGGACAGGCGCACTTTCACCCCGCGCCGCGCGAGCTGCCATGCCGCCTCGCTGCCCGCGAGCCCGCCTCCGATGATGTGAACCTGGTGAGTCATGTGCGCAGCGCTTGCTACTCTCCCGCTTTCGGGTCAAGAGTGCGGCCATGTCACGACGCGCGCTTGTAGAGCAACGCCCCTACCTATTGCTGTCCGCCGCGGCGGCATTGGCCTTCTATTACCTGCGCGGCGGAACGCTTCCGGAAGCATATCTGTTTGCGATAAAGGGCGCGGCTGTGGGCTTGCTAGCAATCTATGCCTTTGTCCGCCATTCGAGCCCCGATGCACGGTTGCTGACGTGGGCTTTGGGGGCAGCGGCGCTGGCGGATATGGCTATCGAAATCGATCTCCAGATCGGGGCCCTGCTGTTCTTCCTGTTCCATGTTCTGGCGCTGGGAGTGTTTCTCAAGCACCGCAGGGAAGCACTGAAACCTACACAAAGCTGGCTGGTTGGCCTCACGCTGATACTGACGCCGGTGATCGCCTATCTCCTGCCGGCAGATCGCGACACTGCATGGCAGGTTGCACTCTATGCCCTGGCACTGGGCGGCATGGCATCAGCGGCCTGGGCGAGCAATTTTCCGCGCTATCGTGTGGGAGCAGGCGCCATGCTGTTCCTCGCCAGCGACATGCTGATCTTTGCCGAGATGGGCCCGCTGGAGGGGCATTTCCTGCCCGAATACATGGTCTGGCCGCTCTATTACCTCGGCATGTTCCTGATCACCACCGGCGTGATCCAGACCCTGCGCAAGCGCGACCCGGAATTGCGTGTGGTGAGCAGCCGGGACCCGGTTTAGTTCCGGGCCCGGCTTGCCCTTGGATTAGGCCGCATGGCGCGCCGCATAGGCTTTCATCCCCTCAGCAATCCAGTCGGTAAAACCTTCTCCATGGGCATCGAAATGCGTCCGGAAATCAGGGTGCGACAGGTAGAGATCGGCAAGGCCGCCATAGGCGCGGCGCGGGCAATCCTTGCCCCACATATGGGCCACCCATTCGCGATGAGCATCGAACAGCGGCTCGAGTTCCACCGCACAGGCTGACATTCCCTGGGCAAAGGGCAGGGCAAGTGCCCGCTCGGCTTCCTTGCCTTGGTCGAGGGCAGCCAGCATGGCTTGTTTGCCAAGGTTCCCCAGATGCGCCTTGCTGGTTTCGATATCTTCCCGCGCGTCTTCACCAAGCATTGCGATGAGGTCTTCCTCATATTGTGCCTGTTTCTCCGGCGCGAAGCCGTGATACAATTCCTTGTCACTCATTTCGTCATCTCCTTGCATTTCCGCGATCGTGCGATCGATGGTGCGGAGAAGGTCAAGCGAACGCTCGACGCGCTCTGCAATGGTCTGCCGATGGCGCTGCAATGTGCCCAGCCGGTCATCCGCTTCGTCTGCCATCACTTGCGCGATTTCCGACAAGGGCAAGCCCAGTTCTCTATGAAAGAGGATGTCCTGCAGGCGCAGCAATTCATCCCGCCCGTAATAGCGGTAGGAATTGCCGCCCACATGGGCAGGTTTGAGCAGGCCGATGGCGTCATAGTGGTGCAGAGTGCGCACCGAAACGCCCGATAGAAGCGCCAGCTGCTTGACCGTGTAGATGCTCGGCTCTTGTGCCATCTTGCGTGTCCTTTTTTCCGCAAGGACAGCCAATAGTCCCTCACGTCGCGTGAGGGTCAAGCACCTTTTTCAGTCGGCCTCGCCGCCGATGTCATCGTCGCTCTGCGGCGGCGTGTGCGGCTCGGTCACATCACCGCCACCTCTGGCCTCGACCAGGCCCTCGACAATGGACTCTTCCACCTCGTTCTCGGGCGCTTCCTGCTCGTCAATACGGACTGCGGAGACGACGAGTTCGTCCTTGCCCACATCGAACAGGCGCACGCCCGAGGTGTTGCGGCCGAGGATGCGCAGGGAAGCGAGGCCGATGCGGATCAGCTTGGCCTTGTCGGTCACCAGCATCAGTTGGTCGGAGCGAGTGGCGGTGAAGCTGGCGACGACGGGGCCATTGCGGCCGATATTGTCGATATTGACCACGCCCTGTCCGCCCCGTCCGGTCTGGCGATACTCATAGGCGCTGGACATCTTGCCATAGCCATTGGCGCAAACTGTAAGGATGAATTGCTCCTCTGTCGCCATCTGCTCCTGCAACTCGCTCAGCGGCGGCGCATCCTCATTGCCCTTCCACGGGGCGACGCGGAGGTATTCTTCGCGCTCGTCCACCGATGGCAGATTGCCCCTGAGGATGGACAGCGAAATAACCTGATCGCCATCTTTCAACGTCATGCCGCGCACGCCTGTTGAGGTGCGAGAGGTAAACTCGCGCAGGTCTTCCGACGAGAAGCGGATGGCCTTGCCGTTCCGGCTGGCCAGCAGCACGTCGTCGGTCGGATCGAGCAGGGCAACGCCGATCAGCTTGTCCTCGCTGCCTTCGTCAAAGCGCATGGCCAACTTGCCGTTGCTGGGGATGTTGGCGAAGGCATCCATCGAATTCTTGCGGATGCTGCCGCTGGCCGTGGCGAACACCACGTTGAGTGCGCCCCAGCTGTCCTCATCCTCGGGCAGAGGCAGGACCTGCGTGATGGTCTCATCCTTGTCGAGCGCGGGAAGCAGGTTGATGATCGGGCGTCCGCGCGTGTTCGGCCCGCCTTCGGGCAGTTTCCACACCTTGAGGCGGTAGACCTTGCCCGCAGTGGAGAAGAACAGCACCGGATTGTGGGTGCTGGTTACGAACATGTTGGAGATGGCGTCCTCGTCCTTGGTGGACATGCCTGCGCGGCCTTTGCCCCCGCGGTTCTGCGCGCGGAAAGTGGAGAGCGGCGTGCGCTTGATGTAGCCGTCCAGCGTGACGGTCACGACCATCTCGTCCCGCTCGATCAGGTCCTCGTCCTCCAGCCCGTCCCAGGCTGGCGCGATCTCGGACATGCGCGGAGTGGCGTAGAGCTCGCGAATTTCGGTCAGCTCATCGCGCATCACCGCATAGAGTTTCGCCCGGTCGCCCAGAATCGAGAGATATTCCTCGATGGCGACAGACAGTTCGTTCAACTCATCGCCAATCTCGTCACGGCCCATTGCGGTCAGGCGATGCAGGCGCAGGTCAAGGATGGCCTTCACCTGCCGCTCTGAGAGTTTATAGGTGCCGCCAGTTTCGTCCGCAGTCGGCTCGATAGCTTCGACCAGGCGGATATATTGCGCGATGTCGCCGATCGGCCATTCCTTGGCCAGCAGTTTGCCGCGCGCCACCGCCGGATTGGGTGAGGAGCGGATCATGCTCACCACCTCGTCCATATTGGAGACGGCCACCACCAGGCCGAGCAAGATATGCGCCCGGTCGCGCGCCTTGGCCAGTTCGAACTTGGTGCGGCGGGTGATGACCTGTTCGCGGAACTGGATGAATGCCTGGATGATGTCGCGCAAAGCGAGTGTTTCCGGCCTGCCGCCCCTGATGGCGAGCATGTTGGCCGGGAAACTCGATTGTGCCGGAGTGTGCCGCCAGATCTGGTTGAGCACCACTTCCGCCGTGGCGTCGCGCTTTAGGTCCACAACCACGCGCACGCCCTCGCGCGAGCTTTCGTCGCGGATATCGGAAATGCCCTCGATGCGCTTGTCCTTTGCCGCATCGGCAATCTTTTCCACCAGCCCGGACTTGCCGACCTGATAGGGAATCGATGTCAGGACGATACTTTCGCGATCGCCGCCTCTCTTCTCGATCTCGTGGCGGCAGCGCATCAGGATCGATCCGCGCCCGGTGGTATAGGCGGCGCGCGCGCCGCTCTGGCCGAGGATCAGCGGCGATGTCGGGAAGTCTGGACCCGGTATTATCTCGCACAGCTGTTCGGAGGTGATGCCCGGATCCTCGATATAGGCCAGGCAGCCGTCGATCACCTCACCCAGGTTGTGCGGCGGGATATTGGTGGCCATGCCCACCGCGATGCCGCCCGTGCCGTTGACCAGCAGGTTGGGAAAGCGTGCAGGCAGCACCGATGGTTCGGGGCGCGAACCATCATAGTTGGGAACGAAATCGACGGTGTCCTTGTCAAGATCGTCGAGCAGCGCGTTGGCCACGCGCGCCAGACGGCTTTCGGTATAACGCATGGCCGCCGGGGGATCGGGGTCCATGCTGCCGAAATTGCCCTGGCCGTCGATCAGCGGAACACGCAGCGACCACGGCTGCACCATGCGGGCGAGCGCGTCGTAAATCGCGCTGTCGCCGTGCGGGTGATACTTGCCCATCACGTCGCCGACGATGTTGGCCGATTTGCGATAGGGCCTGCCGGCGACATAGCCGCCTTCCTGGCTGGCGTAGAGAATGCGGCGATGGACCGGCTTCAACCCGTCGCGCACGTCGGGCAGGGCGCGGGACACGATCACGCTCATCGCGTAATCGAGATAGCTCGTCTTCATCTCATCGACGATGTCGATGCGATCGAACTCGCCCGGACCCTTGGGCGGCACATTCTTATCGTTGTCTTCGCTCACCTGCGCGTATCGCCTGCTGTTCTTTGTTAATTGTTTTTGACGCGTCGGACCCTAGGCGATGGGTCTGGGCGAAGCCAGCCAAGGCCCCGATTTGCGTGCCTTTGCAAGCTGTTTATCCACATCTGCAAGGCCAAGCTGAACGAACGGCATGCGGCTCCGTTAAATGCCCATTCAGCCCCCGATACGTAACCGATGTTTGCATTCTCGCGCGTTCCGATGCAGTAGCGCGAACCGAAACGGGAGAGGGCAGGGGACACACCCTTTTTGAGATCGAGTTTGGAGAGAATTTTGATGCTTCGGATCACCTCTAATTCCAGCCGCAATTCGGCAAAGGGATATATTTCCACCTTCGCCATGGCATTGGCGCTGGCCGGCGGGGCTGTTGCTGCAAGTGCAGGCCTCAGCACCACTGTAGCGGCGCAGGAGTATTCGGAGGCCTTCGTTGCGGCCTATGATCCCCTGGGCGCGGTCGTTTTTTCCGAAGGTGGCGATGTTGCCCCGCTCGAGGGGCAGCTCAATGCGATTGCCGATCTGGCGCAGAGCGACGATGAAAAGAACGCCGCCGGCAATCTCCTGCTGCAAGCGGGCAACAAGCTCAATTCCCGCCCCCTCCAGCGGCGCGGTGTCGAATTGCAGCTGGCAGGTGGCAAGCTTGACCCGGCCAATGCCCGCCTGTTCACCTACTATGTCGGCCGTCTTGCATACCAGCTGGGCGATTTTGCCGCCGCGATCGGCCATCTGCAGAACGCCATCAACCTTGGCTATAACCGTGAGGAAGCGGCCGGCCTGTTGATCGAAGCGCATATCGGTAATGGCAATCAACCGGCCGCTGTACAGACTGTCATCTCAGAAACCCGGCAGGTAAATTCCGCCGGTGGGACCGCGCCGCAGGACTGGCTCTTCCGCGGGCTTGCAGTCGCCTATGCCAACGAGATGGGCGACCAGGCCGTCGAGCTGACCAAGCTGCTGGTCAAGAACCATCCGAGCGACAGCAACTGGATGGCCGGCCTGCAGGTCGTCAATGCCGTCGCCGGGCTTGAAGACGATGCGCAGCTGGACCTGCTGCGCCTGATGCGCGCTACCAACTCGCTCACGGCGCGTTCGGAATACATCATCTACATCGAGAATTCCGATCCGCGCATCATGTCCAACGAGGCGAATGCCGTGCTTGAGGAAGGCCGTGCGAAGGGCGAATTCCAGACTGCAGGCGATGAATACTACACCGAGGTCAAGGGCATCGTGGCCGCGCGCATGGACGCCGACCGTGCTGACGCGCCCGATCTGGTGACCGAGGCGCAAGGCGATCCTTCGGGCGAAGGTGCGATCATCGCCGCTGACGTGCTCTATTCACTGGCCGATTACGCTGGTGCAGAGGCCATGTATGCGCTGGCCGTTGCCAAGGGCGATGTGGATACCAACCAGGCACTGACCCGCCTCGGCATGTCGCAGGCCCTCCAGGGCAAGAGCGCCGAGGCAGTGGCCACGCTGGGCCGGGTGACGGGCGGGCGGGCTGGTGTTGCTAGCCTGTGGTCCACCTATGCCGAGCTCAACGCGATGTGAAGCGGGGCAGGCAAGACAGATAGCGGCGGCGCGGAAGGCAACAGGGCTTTCCGCGCCGTTTTCTTTTCATCGTGCTGATTGTCAGACGTTGAACTTGAAGTGCAGGACGTCGCCGTCCTTGACGAGGTATTCCTTGCCTTCCTGGCGCAGCTTGCCGGCCTCCTTGGCGCCGGTTTCGCCGTTGCAGGCGATGTAATCGTCATAGGCGATGGTCTCGGCCTTGATGAAGCCGCGTTCGAAATCGGTATGGATTTCGCCCGCCGCCTGCGGGGCGGTGGCGCCGCGATGGAAGGTCCATGCGCGGGCCTCCTTGGGCCCGACGGTAAAGAATGTCTGCAAGTCGAGCAGCTGGTAGCCCGCACGAACCACGCGTGCGAGCCCGCTTTCGGTCAGGCCGAGCGCTTCGAGATATTCGCCGCGATCCGCCTCGGGCATCTGCACCAGCTCGGCTTCGATCGCTGCGGAAACCACCACCGCCTGCGCGCCTTCGGCCTTGGCCATTTCGAACACCTGCGCGGACAGTGCATTGCCTTCGGCGGCATCGTCCTCGGCGACATTGCAGACATAAAGCACCGGCTTGGCGGTGATGAGCTGCGCCTGGCGGAAGATGCGTTCTTCTTCGATATCCTTCGGTTCGGTCAGCCGGGCGGGCTTGCCTTCGCGCAAGAGGTCAAGCGCCTGGCCCAGCACGCTGGCCATCGCCTTGGCTTCCTTGTCGCCGGTGGTGGCCTTTTTCTGCGCTGCGGGGACGCGCTTTTCGAGGCTTTCGAGATCGGACAGCATCAGCTCTGTCTCGACCACTTCGGCATCGGCAATCGGATCGACCTTGTTGGCGACGTGCTGGATATCGTCATCCTCGAAACAGCGAAGGACATGGACGATCGCATCCACTTCGCGAATATTGCCGAGGAACTGGTTGCCCAGGCCTTCGCCCTTGCTTGCGCCTTTCACGAGACCTGCGATGTCGACGAATGCCAGCTGGGTCGGGATGATCTTTGCAGAACCGGCAATCGCGGCCAGCTTGTCGAGACGTTCATCCGGCACAGATACCTGGCCGACATTGGGCTCGATCGTGCAGAACGGATAGTTCGCGGCCTGTGCGGCCTGCGTTTCGGTCAGTGCGTTGAACAGGGTCGACTTGCCGACATTCGGCAGGCCGACGATTCCACAGCGGAAACCCATCTGTTACTCATCCTTACAGAACGGAGAAAGGCGCGCTTTAGGGGGCATGAGCGGGGCTGGCAATGGTGCCGTATGGATGGTGAGCATCAGCCCTGCATCCGCAGCGCGACATCGCTCATGAAGCGGGCATCGTCACCTTCGGCCAGCCAGTGCGCTTCGGCACCCATGGCGCCCAGCATGTCTGCTAGGTCGTCCTCTTCCGCCTTGGCATAGTTGCCGAGCACATATCCGTGGACGCGGTCCTTGTGCCCTGGATGTCCGATACCCATGCGCACGCGCCGGAACTCTGCGTCCAGATGCCGTTCGATGCTGCGCAGGCCATTGTGCCCGGCGGTGCCGCCGCCGCGTTTCACCTTCACCTTGAAAGGGGCGAGGTCGAGTTCGTCATGGAAGACAGTGAGCGCATCGGTGCCAAGCTTGTAGAAGCGCAGCGCCTCTCCCACACTGCGGCCGCTTTCGTTCATGAAAGTGGCGGGCTTGAGCAGCAGGACCTTCTCATGCCCGATGCGGCCCTCCTGAAGCCAGCCCTGGAACTTCTTCTGCACCGGGCCGAAGCCGTGCATGTCGGCAATAACGTCCGCGGCCATGAAGCCGACATTGTGCCGCTGCATGGCGTGCCGAGGTCCGGGATTACCGAGGCCGACCCAGAGTTGCATTCAGTCCTTCCGATCAATCACATCTTGCGCTGGGGCTAGCAGCAGTGCGTGTCAAAAAGAAAGGGCCGACATTGCTGCCGGCCCCATCTTCTGTTCACAAGGAATAGCGGAAATTCCGCTCGGCGAATTATTCTCCGCCGTCTTCCTCGGTGGTTTCTTCTTCGGCCTCTTCGCCAGCTTCTTCGCCTGCGGCCGCTTCGCCTTCGGCTGCGGCTTCACCTTCAGCGCGCTTGAGCGCAGAAGGAGCAACGATAGTGGCGATGGTGAAGTCGCGATCAGTGATGGCGCTCTCGCTGCCTGCGGGCAGGGTGACCGAAGAAATGTGGATTGAATCGCCAACTTCCAGGCCGGTGACGTCGATCGCGATTTCGCTCGGGATCTTGTCCGCGTCGCAGACCAGCTCCAGATCGTGTCGCACAACGTTGAGCACGCCGCCCTTCTTCAGGCCAGGGCTGGCTTCTTCGTTGACGAAGACAACCGGAATGGCGACCTCGATCTTGGCGTCCTTGGACAGGCGCAGGAAGTCCACATGCAGGGGACGTTCGTTGACCGGGTGCAAGGCAACGTCCTTCGGAATGGTGCGGGTGGGCTTGCCGTTCAGTTCGATCATGACGATCGAGTTCATGAAGTGTCCGGTGCCGAGCTGCTTGACCAGCAGCTTTTCTTCCACGTGGATCGTGGTGGGTTCTTCCTTGCCACCGTAGATTACGGCGGGGATGCGGCCTTCGCGACGCAGTGCACGGGAGGCTCCCTTGCCAGCCCGTTCGCGTGCTTCAGCCGGCAGAGTCAGAGCGTCGCTCATGTCACTAACCTTTCGAATGCGTTATAACAGTTTCCTCCCGCCACGCCTCCAGGGATGACCATGACAGGGGAGGCGGGCGCATAGCAGCATCGCGGGTGAATGCAAGCCTATTGCAGGCGTTCCACCTTCCAACCACGCGCTGCCAAAAGGGCGGGCAAGCCCTCGTCCCCCAGCATATGTGCGGCGCCCACGGCGATGAAGGGCTTCAGGTCCGCCTCGAACGCCGGGACGATCCGGTCCAGCCATGCCTTGTTGCGCCCGTCCATCAGTGCGCTGCGCAGATCAGGATCGCCAAGCACGCCTTCGGCTCCCAGCGCTTCCAGCGCAGCCAGGTCTCCGCTCAGCCACGCATCCAGCCCCGCCAGACGATCGGGCGCATTGGCTTCACGCGCGACGGACGCGAGCAGGTCTGCCTGTTCTTCGGGCGGGAGACTGTCGAACAGCGCGAATTGCGCAGCAAAGCCTTCCAGCGCCATATTGCGCTTGCCGGTCGCAAGCAGGGTGCGGTCCACGCCATTGGCCGTATCGCCCACGCGAATGGCACCGGATAGTACGATGGAGGCCGCCCAGCTTTCCATGTGGGCAAAATCCCGCTCCGACGCTCCGGCACGGTCAAGCAGAGCTTCGACGGCGGGCCTTTCTTGCGCGGACACGCGTTGCAGCAAGGGGGGGAGTCCCGAAGTATAGGCAAGCTGGTCAAACGCAGCAGCACTGGCATCGACATTGCGCAGGTCGGCGATTTCGACCACCAGCAGATCCGCCTCGGAAAAGGCCTCGTCCACCGCCTCGGTTTGCCAATCGACGCCATCAGGCAAGGCATGGACGGTGCCGAACAGCCAGCCCACATTGCCATCGCCGGTGGTCACCTGCCACAGGGCGGGGGAGGGGGATGGCCAGGCATGGCCTGCATGGGGATCAGCCTCGCTGCACCCCCACAGCAGCAATGCACTTGCCAGGCCGAATGCAAGACGGCGGATCACCGGAGGATACGCGTAACGGTGTGGCCGCGATCTTCAAGCTGGTCCTGCACGCTGCCTTCTCCGGCAAGGTGGCCAGCACCAACTGCGATAAACACGGTGCCCGGCACATCGAGACGGTTTTCGATCCAGCCGACCCAATTGGCATTCCGGGCGATCAGCAGCCGGTTGTAGAGATAGGGGTCATCGATCTCGCCGTTCATGATCTCCGCCAGGCGGTCGGCATCGCCTTCCACCCACTCGGAGACCATCTCGCCCACCATGGGCACGACATCGGGCAGGCTCTCCACTGCAGTATCGAGATAGGTGAGCTGGTAGGCGGGCTCCATCTCGTCAAACAGGGCGATCTGCTCCTCCACAGTCTCCAACGCGCCGCGCTGCTTGTCCCCGGCCAGAGCTTCCAGCGCCATTTCCACACCGGCATTGGGGTCATAGCCGGCCTGAAGCAGCGGAATCACACTCAGGTTGAGCGCGGCAAACCACGGCTCGAACTGGTCGAGTGCCGCGGGCGGAAGCCCCATGGCCTGCATGGCGCTTTCATATTCCGCTCGGTCTTCTTCACCCATCATGCCGCGCAACGTCGCGCCGGCTTCCAGCATGGCCCGCTGGCCGATGATGGCGGTCATTCCTGCCTGGTCGGTCATGTCGACTTCGGTCAC
>JAHEBH010000050.1 GCA_024642335.1 Erythrobacter sp. | reverse complement strand
CATGTGATGCTGGGCGATCGCGCCGGAGAAACCATCCGGACTGGTCCCCAGGTCCTCGGCCACTATGAAGGCTCCGGCTAGGTGCGCCTCCAGCGCCAGGAGGCGGACGAGATCGGCGAAAGGATAAACAAGATAGGCCCCCTCGCTGGAGTCTGCGCAGTCAGGCACGACCCACAGCCGAGCAAGACCGAATGCATGATCGATGCGCAGCCCGCCACCATGCGCCAGCGCGGCACGAATCATCGCGATCCACGGCGCGTAGCCGGTGCGGCGGAGCCCTTCGGGCGAGAAGCTGGTCAGCGTCCAATTCTGGCCTAGCGGACCGAGCGGATCGGGCGGGGCCCCAATGGTAAGGCCGCGTAGCATATCCTCGCCCAGCGACCATGCATCGCTGCCACCGGGATCGACCCCCACGGCCAGGTCGGCAACGAGACCCGTCGCCATTCCCGCACCTGCGGCACGCCGCTGAACTTCGGTCAACGACGCCTGCGCCAGCCATTGCACGAACAGGTGAAAGTCGACTTCGGCGGAATGCTTCGCAGCGAAACGCGCCACCGAGGCACTCTCGGGATTGCGATAGCGCGTTGGCCAGTCTTGCCAGCCGCACGCGCCCCTGGGACGATAATGGCAGTCTAGTGCATCGAACACGGCGTGGCGGTGCAGTGCTGCATCACCGCGCGTCTCTTCGGCTATGTGAGCACGCAGCCCCTCCGGCAATCGGCCAAAGGTCGCGCGCAATTGCGCCAGCCGCTGCGGCATGGCGCTTTCCCAGTCGATCAACTCGGCGAATTCGTTGTCCGGCAATGGCGGTAAACCCGCGAGAGCCGGACTGGCCAAGGCACCGTTCAGGAAGCGGCGGCTGGACGGCGAATAGGGGCTGAAACCGATACCATTGCCTGGAAACAAGGCGTGGACCGGGTTTATGGCGAGCGCATCGGCGCCGTTTCGGGCGAAGGTCTCCGCCGCCTCGGCCAGTTCACCGAAATCGCCGAATGCATTGCAACGGGCTCCAAGCAAGGACTGGATCTGTAGCGAGGGACCCCATTGCCGCCTGGCGGGCAGGGGGCAGTGCGGCGGCGCAACTGCCAGCCGGGTCGCCTCTCCATCCAGTTCAAAATCGAAATAGCCTGGCACATCCGGCGCCAGCGGCACGCAATCGACGACCTGCAAGGCGAAGCTGCAGCCATCGCGGTCAGTCGCAACAGCGGTGTTGCAGGGGCGCCCAACTGCAATCGGCTTGCCGACATCAGCAACCACTAGTGCGGGCAGTTCCGTATCCTGCGCGGCAAGGTAGGACAGACTCCGCTTGACCTGTCGTTGTGTTCCAGCGCGATGCCCCAGAGCTTCCAGGATTGTTCGCAGGCTGACATCCGAAACGACTTGCTCGAGCCCGTCGACATCGCGCCAGCGCCTTGAAATCCCCGCCGCGCTGGCCAGCGCGTACAACATTTCGCAATCCGAATCTGTCGTCATGCGTCCGCTCTCTTGGCTCCGCCCGTAACGGGCAGACAGGCGCAGCTTGCCAGCAGCCATGCTGCATTGCACTAATAATTTCGCATGGGATCGCTTCGAGCGATTGCGCAATGCGGCAAATCCTGCCTAGAAGCAGGCAAGAGAGGCGAATTGGAGGTAATCCAGGGCACGATCGGCAAAGGCCGGGCTTGAGACCTGACACCCTCGAACCGGAGCTTTCGCACTGTGAACACCAGTATCTCTCTCTCCGCCGCCGAAATCGACGAACTGATTCTCGATTCGCTCCGCCACCGCGTGGGCAAGGATGAACGCGCGGCCAAGCCGCACGACTGGTATACCGCCACTGTCTACGCGCTGCGCGACAAGATCATTGATCGATGGATGGAATCGACTCGCCGCACTTATGCCGAGGAGGGCAAGCGGGTCTATTACCTCAGCCTCGAATTCCTGATCGGGCGATTGTTACGCGATGCCATGAACAACCTCGACCTTACGGGGGCGATGGAACGCGCGCTGCGCAAGCACGGTTTCGATCTTTCCGAGCTGGAGGAGCTGGAGCCCGATGCTGCGCTGGGTAACGGCGGCCTTGGGCGACTGGCCGCATGCTTCATGGAAAGCCTCGCCAGCCTAGATATCCCGGCATACGGATACGGCATCCGCTACGTGAATGGGATGTTCCGCCAACGCATTGACGATGGCTGGCAGGTGGAACTGCCGGAAACCTGGTTGAGCCACGGTAATCCGTGGGAATTCGACCGCCGGGAAAGCGCATACCGCATCGGTTTTGGCGGCGAAGTGGTGAGCCGGGACGATGGCGTGGCCTGGAAACCCGCTGAACTGGTGGAGGCTTCGGCGGTCGACACGCCGGTCGTGGGCTGGCGCGGCAAGCGTGTGAACACACTCCGGCTGTGGACAGCACATGCGCTCGATCCGATCAAGCTCGATGCCTTCAACGCAGGCGACCATGTCGGCGCGCTTGAAGGCGAAGCGCGTGCCGCCAGCCTGGTGCGCGTACTCTATCCGGCGGATTCCACACCCGCCGGACAGGAATTGCGTCTACGGCAGGAGTATTTCTTCTCCGCTGCATCGATCCAGGACATCGTGCGCCGGCACGTCCAGTTCCACGACGATATCCTCACCCTGCCCGACAAGGCAGCGATCCAGTTGAACGACACACATCCTGCAGTCGCCGTTGCCGAACTGATGCGGCTGCTGGTTGACGATTACGCGCTGGAATTCAACGAGGCGCTGGATATCACTCGGCGTACCATTGCTTACACCAACCACACGCTGCTGCCCGAAGCGCTGGAAAGTTGGCCGCTGCCCTTGTTCGAGCGGCTGCTGCCGCGTCACATGCAGATCATCTATGCGATCAACAGCCGCGTTCTGCGCGAGGCTCGTCGCGGTGGGATGGACGACCCCGCCATTGCCGCGATCAGCCTGATCGACGAAGGCGGGGAGCGGCGCGTGCGCATGGCAAACCTGGCCTTTGCCGGGGCGCACAGCGTCAACGGCGTTGCCGCTCTTCACACCGAATTGATGAAGCAGACCGTGTTCCACGACCTACACAAACTCTATCCCGGCAAGATCAACAACAAGACCAACGGCGTGACACCGCGCCGCTGGCTGATGCAATGCAATCCGGGCCTCACCAATGTGATCCGCGATGCCATAGGTGATGCCTTCCTTGACGATGCAGAGGAATTGCATGCGCTGGCTGCGCTGGCCGGTGATTCCGAGTTGGGTGAACGGATTGCCGAAGTGAAGCGCAGCAACAAGGTGGCGCTGGCAACCCACATCAAGGATTTGACCGGCGTCCGCGTCGACCCCGATGCGCTTTTCGACGTGCAGATCAAGCGCATACACGAGTACAAGAGACAGCTGCTCAACCTGATCGAGACGGTGACGCTCTATGACCAAATCCGCAGTCATCCCGAGCGCGACTGGGTGCCGCGCGTAAAGATCTTCGGCGGCAAGGCTGCGCCCAGCTATCACAACGCCAAGCTGATCATCAAACTTGCCAACGATATCGCCAGGCGGGTCAATGCTGATCCATCAGTTGCAGGCCTGCTTAAGGTAGTCTTCGTGCCCAACTACAACGTCACGCTGGCCGAACGGATCATCCCGGCGGCCGACCTGTCCGAGCAGATCAGCACGGCGGGCATGGAAGCATCAGGCACCGGCAACATGAAGTTCGCTTTGAACGGCGCACTCACCATCGGGACGCTCGATGGCGCGAATATCGAGATCAAGGACCGCGTGGGCGATGAGAACATCGTGATTTTCGGCATGACTGCCGACAAAGTCTCAGCGCTGCGGGCGGACGGATACGATCCGCGAGCGATGATCGAGGGATCTTCCGAACTGCATCAGGCTGTTGAGGCGGTCGCCAGCGGCGTGTTCTCGCCGGACGATCCCGATCGCTACAAGGGGCTGATGGGCGGGCTCTACGACAGCGACTGGTTCATGGTGGCGGCCGATTTCGATGCCTATGCCTCCGCCCAGCGCGAAGTCGATGCCCGCTGGTCGGACCCTGCGGGGTGGCGCAAGGCGGCGATCCACAACATTGCCAATGTCGGTTGGTTCTCATCTGATCGCACCATCGGCGAATATGCGCGCGACATCTGGGGCGTGCTCTGAAGCAGCAATACGACCTTCGTTTTCAGGTTTCAGATTCCCGCCTTCTGCGGCACAATGTCTTACAGAGGCCAAAGAGCCTCGCCAACGGGGGAATGCGTGAAGCCGTCACAAGCCGCCATTGATGCCTTGTTTGCAGGCCAGCATGCCGATCCCTTTTCGCTGCTCGGTCCGCATGCAGGGCCCGAAGGCGTCTTTGTCCGGGCCATGTTGCCCGGAGCCGAGACGGCCGAGGCCTTCAGCCTGCGCGGAGGCAAGCTGGGCAAGCTGACGAAGGTGGATAAGCGCGGACTGTTCGAAGGCAAACTGCGCGGCAAAGCCAAGCCGCTGAAATATCGCTGCATGGCAGGCGCCCACGAATGGTGGGTCACCGACCCCTACAGCTTCTCGCCAATACTGGGGCCGGTGGATGACCTTCTGATCGCGCAAGGAACGCATTTCCGCCTGTTCGACAAGCTCGGCGCGCACCTGATCGAGCATGAAGGCTACCCTGGCGTACACTTCGCCGTCTGGGCGCCCAATGCGCAGGTCGTCAGCGTGCTGGGCGATTTCAACGACTGGGACGCCACCCGCCACCCCATGCGCAACCGGCGCGATATCGGTGTGTGGGAGATTTTCATTCCCGATATCGGAGAATGGTGCGCCTACAAGTATCGCATTCTTGGCCCTGACGGCACCGAGCAACCGCTTAAGGCCGATCCCTTCGCCTTCGCAAGCGAACTGCGCCCAAAAACCGCCTCTCTCACGGCGCGCCCGGCCAAGACCGATTGGGGCGACGATCCGCACCGGACCCATTGGCGCAATGTCGATCCCCGGCGCGAGGCCATTTCCATCTACGAAGTCCATCCCGGATCGTGGCAGCGCAACGAGCACGACTGGTTCCTGACTTGGGACGAGATGGCCGAGGATTTGATCCCCTATGTCGTCGATATGGGCTTTACCCATATCGAGTTCCTGCCGGTGTCGGAGCATCCCTACGATCCCAGCTGGGGCTACCAGACAACCGGCCTGTTCGCGCCCTCCAGCCGCTTTGGAGCACCTGATGGTTTCGCCCGTTTCGTGGATGGCGCGCACCGGGCAGGCATCGGTGTGCTGCTCGACTGGGTGCCCGCACATTTCCCGACCGACGAGCATGGACTTGCCCATTTCGACGGCACGGCGCTGTATGAACATGCCGATCCGAAGTTGGGTTTTCATCCTGACTGGAACACCGCCATCTACAACTTCGGTCGGCGCGAGGTGCAGAGCTTCCTCGTCAACAATGCGCTGTTCTGGGCCGAGCGCTACCATGTCGACGGTCTGCGCGTGGATGCTGTCGCCTCTATGCTTTACCGCGACTATTCCCGCGAAGAGGGTGGGTGGATTCCCAACGAATTTGGCGGCCGCGAGAACTGGGAAGCGGTCGATTTCCTGCGTGCAATGAACCGTGCAGTGCACCGCGAGCATCCCGGTATCCTGACCATCGCCGAGGAATCGACCAGTTGGCCAGGCGTCTCCCATCCTGCCTTCGATGACGGACCGCGCGAAAACCTCGGTTTCGGCTTCAAGTGGAACATGGGCTTCATGCATGACACGCTGAAGTACATGGCGCGCGACCCGGTTCACCGGAAGCACCACCACGACGAGATCACCTTCGGGCTCACCTATGCCTTCAGCGAGAATTTTGTCCTGCCACTCAGCCATGACGAGGTGGTCCACGGCAAGGGCAGCCTGTTGAACAAGATGAGTGGAGACGACTGGCAGCAGTTCGCTAACCTGCGTGCCTATTATGGGCTGATGTGGGGCTATCCGGGCAAGAAGCTGCTGTTCATGGGCCAGGAATTCGCCCAGCGCCGCGAATGGAGCGAGGCGCGCGCGCTGGACTGGCACTCGCTTGAGGCGCCAGCGCATGAAGGCGTGAGCAAGTTGGTGCGCGACCTCAATCACCTCTACCGTTCGAAGCCTGCGCTGCACGCCCGCGATTGCGAGGGGGAAGGTTTCGAGTGGCTGATCGTGAATGACGCTGCAGCGAGCGTTTTTGGCTGGCTGCGCAAGTGCCCCGGCCAGCCGCCGATCGCGGTATTGTGCAACATGACGCCAATGACACACGGTTGTTATGGCCTGCACCTGCCACATAACGGCACCTGGGCCGAAGTGCTCAACAGCGATGCCGAGATCTATGGCGGTAGCGGCCAGGGCAACTTCGGAAGCATCATTGTAACTGATGGCTGGGGCTGTGTAACCTTGCCGCCGCTGTCCACCATAATGCTCGAGTTCCGGGAACAGGAATGAGCGGGAGAAGGCAATGAAAGAGAGACATTCGCAGCCGCTGGCTCGTGATGCCATGGCCTATGTGCTGGCCGGTGGGCGCGGAAGCCGTTTGCTGGAGCTTACCGACCGCCGGGCAAAGCCCGCCGTGTATTTCGGCGGTGTCTCTCGCATCATCGACTTTGCCCTGTCCAACGCGATCAACTCGGGGATCCGGCGTATCGGTGTCGCCACCCAGTACAAGGCCCACAGCCTGATTCGCCACATGCAGCGCGCATGGAACTTCATGCGGCCCGAGCGTAACGAGAGCTTTGATATCCTGCCTGCCAGCCAGCGTGTATCCGAAAGCCAATGGTACGAAGGTACGGCCGACGCGGTGTTCCAGAACATTGACATCATCGCAGCGCATGCACCCAAGTACATGGTGATCCTGGCCGGCGACCATGTCTACAAGATGGATTACGAGCTGATGCTGCGCCAGCACGTGGACAGCGGGGCCGACGTGACCGTCGGCTGCCTGGTGGTGCCACGCATGGAAGCAACTGGCTTCGGCGTGATGCATGTCGACAAGAACGACCGTATCACCCAGTTCGTGGAGAAGCCCGCGAACCCGCCAGGCATTCCGGGCGAGGAAAGCATGGCGCTTGCCTCCATGGGCATCTACGTTTTCGAGACCGAATTCCTGTTCGAGCAGTTGCGCCGCGACGCCGCCGACCCCAACAGCAAGCGCGACTTCGGCGGCGACATCATCCCCTACATCGTCAAGCACGGGAAAGCGCAGGCGCACCGCTTCACCGCCAGCTGTATCCGTGCAGCCGACGAGATAGAGGAATACTGGCGCGACGTCGGCACCGTGGATGCCTACTTCGAAGCAAACCTGGATCTCACGGACGTGGTGCCCAAGCTCAATCTTTATGACCGCGATTGGCCGATCTGGACAGACCAGATCGTAGCCGCACCTGCCAAGTTTGTTCATGACGAAGATGGGCGACGCGGCCACGCGATCAGCTCGCTCATAAGCCAAGACTGTATTGTCTCCGGCGCATTGGCGAAGCACAGTCTGCTTTTCACCGGTGTCAAGATGGGCAGCTATTCCTGCATCGAAGAAGGCGTGATCCTGCCTTATTGCAACATCGGACGCCATGCGCGGCTGAAGAAGGTGATACTCGATTCCGGTGTGCGCATCCCCGAAGGACTTGTGGTCGGCGAAGATCCTGAGCTCGACGCAAAACGCTTCCGCCGCAGTGCAAAAGGCGTGTGCCTGATCACGAAGCCGATGATCGAGAAACTTGATCTCTAATGGCCTTGTCGGTCCTGTCCGTGGCGTCCGAAGCCGTGCCGCTGGTGAAGACGGGTGGGCTGGCCGATGTCGCGGGCGCGCTACCCGCTGCCGTCGCCCCGCACGGGGTGGATATGGTGACGCTTCTGCCCGGCTACCCCGCGGTAGGAAAGGCCATGGGCAAGAAGCGGTTGGTATACAAATGGGATTCGCTGCTTGGCGAGCCTGCGCGTTTGCTGTCAGGCAAGATCGGCGAGCACAAGTTGTTGGTGCTCGACAGCCCAACATTCTTCGCGCGCGACGGCGGCCTTTACACCGATGCGCAGGCGGACGACTGGCCCGACAACTGGCGCCGGTTCGCCGCCTTAGGACGTGCAGCCGCCGACATTGCCAGCGGCGCGACCAGGCTACGGGGCTTCGATCTGCTTCATGCGCACGACTGGCAGGCAGCAATGGCCCTGGCTTACCTGCGCTTTGCCAGCGACAAGCCCGATCTGCCGGCGGTGATGACCATCCACAACATGGCCTTCCAGGGCTATTATGAAGCGAGGATCTTTCCCGAACTCGGCTTACCCGCCGCAGCCTGGTCGGTCGACGGCGTGGAAAGCTATGCCGGCGTCGGATTCCTGAAGGCAGGCATGCAGGCTGCCAATGTTATCACCACGGTAAGCCCAACCTATGCCAACGAAATCCGCCAGCCCGACTTCGGCATGGGGCTCGAAGGGCTGATCACCATGCGCGGCGACCGCGTGCGCGGCATCCTGAATGGCATCGATCCGGCCGTGTGGAGCCCCGTAAGCGACCCGGTGATCCCCGCCCGCTACACCCACAAGACGCTCGCCAAGCGAGAGAAAAACAAACGGGCAATCGAGGTCGAATTTGACCTCGACGAGAGCAACGGTCCCCTCTTTGCCGTGATAAGTCGGCTGACATGGCAAAAGGGCATGGACGTGCTTCCCGAAGTGCTCGACCATCTTGTCGGCATCGGTGGGCGGCTGGCGCTGCTGGGCTCTGGTGATGCCGTTATCGAGAAGGCCCTGCATGAAGCCGCGGCGCGCCATCCCGGGCGGATCGGCTTGCGCATCGGCTATGACGAGGCATTGTCGCACCAGTTGCAGGCGGGTGCTGATGCAATCCTTGTTCCCAGTCGTTTCGAACCTTGCGGGCTTACCCAGCTGTATGGTCTCGCCTACGGCTGCGTGCCAGTTGTCGCGCGGACCGGTGGGCTGAGCGATACCGTAATCGACGCCAATCCCGCCGCACTTGCCGCAGAGGTCGCCACCGGGGTGCAGTTTGACGGCGTGCATTACCACGCGCTGCGTGCGGCGATAGACCGGGTCATAGCGCTCTATCACCAGCCAAGGGTCTGGCGCCGCGTGCAACGCAACGGGATGAAAGCCGACTTCTCGTGGGACGCCAGCGGCCAAGCCTACGCCGACCTCTACAGGGAACTGACGGGAAAGACCCCATGATCCGCAGACATGGAACAAAGCCGATCGAAGGGCAGAAGCCCGGTACTTCCGGTCTGCGCAAGAAGGTGCGCGTGTTCCAGCAGCCCGGATATGCAGAGAATTTCATCCAGAGCGTTTTCGATGTGGTGGAACGTGAGGCGGGTTCCAAGCTGGTGATCGGAGGTGACGGGCGCTTTTACAACCGCACGGTGATCCAGCTGGCAATCCGTATGGCCGCAGCCAATGGCTATGGTCGCGTTCTGGTGGGCCAGGGCGGCATCCTGTCCACCCCGGCGGCAAGCAACGTGATCCGCAAGTATGGCGCCAGCGGCGGGCTGATCCTTTCAGCCAGCCACAACCCCGGCGGCCCGGACGAGGATTTCGGTATCAAGTATAACGTCGCCAACGGCGGCCCTGCCCCGGAAGGCGTTACCGGAGCAATCCACGCGCGCACGCTGGAGATCGACCGCTGGCTGGACGTCGAAGCCCCGGATGTTGATCTCGACGATCTTGGCGTGACGAGGGTCGGCGACATGCGCGTCGAGGTTATCGATCCCGTCGCCGATTATGCGGCGCTGATGGAGGAGCTATTCGATTTCGAGGCCATCCGCGCTGCGGTGGCGGGCGGGATGACCATGTCCTTCGACGCCATGCACGCCGTCACCGGACCCTACGCGCGCGAGATCCTCGAAAACCGGCTCGGCTTTCCTACTGGGACCGTACGCAACGGCACGCCGTCAGAAGACTTCGCTGGACACCATCCCGATCCCAACTTGGTCCACGCCAAGGCTCTCTATGACCTGATGATGACGGATGACGCGCCAGCCATCGGTGCGGCGAGTGATGGTGACGGTGATCGAAACCTGATCATCGGCAAGGGGCGTTTCATCACCCCTTCGGATTCGCTCGCCATGCTGGCCGCGAATGCGCACCTCGCGCCGGGTTACGCCACCGGGTTGGTGGGAATTGCCCGCTCCATGCCCACGAGCGCGGCAGCGGACCGCGTGGCCGAGGCCTTGGGCATCCCCGCGTTCGAGACGCCTACCGGATGGAAGTTCTTCGGCAACCTGCTCGATGCCGGCTTGGCGACGGTGTGCGGCGAGGAAAGCGCCGGTACGGGAAGCGACCACGTGCGCGAGAAGGACGGGCTTTGGGCCGTGCTGCTCTGGCTCAACATACTCGCCGTCACCGGCAAGAGCGTGGAGACTATCGCCCGCGAACACTGGGCGCGCTTTGGCCGCAACTACTACGCCCGCCACGACTACGAAGGCGTGGAAAGCGAAAAGGCCGATGCGCTGATCGCGCAGCTGGTGACGAGCCTGCCCGACCTGCCCGGTCGGACCTTTGGTTCGCTCCAGGTCGAGACGGCCGACAGCTTTGCCTATACGGACCCGGTCGACGGCTCGGTGAGCGAGAACCAGGGTATCCGCGTGCTGTTCGCGGGCGGCAGCCGACTGGTCTTCCGTCTCTCGGGCACAGGTACGGTTGGCGCAACTTTACGCGTCTACCTCGAACGTTACGAGCCGGTTGGCGGCGTGCTCGATGCCGAAACACCAGCCATGCTCTCGGAGATCATTGCCGCCGCCAGTGAGATCGCCGGAATTGAGCAGCACGCCGGGCGAACCGCCCCCGACGTGGTGACGTGAGTTCCTACGGCGCCACCTCCGAGAGGGGGCGAACCCAATTCCGCGTCCGTGCGCCACTGGCTTCGGCGCTATGGCTGTGCCTCTTCGAGGATGAGCATGAAGAGCAGGTCGCCATGGCGCGCGACGGCGAGGACTGGGTGGCGGATATCCCGCGCGATCTTGCAGGGGTGGCCTATGGCTACCGCTCAGAAGGCGATTGGTCTCCTGAACAGGGCAAGTGGTTCGATCCGGCAAAACTGATCATCGATCCCTACGCACTCGAACTAGACCGCCGTTTCGAGCATAGCCCGGCACTCGCCAAGTTCGGAGCGGACACTGGCAATATTGTGCCGCGCGCGCTGGTGCCTGGCACCTTGCCCGAGGCTCCGCTGCAAGCACCGCGGTTCACTCCAGGCGGTCTTGTCTACGAGCTTAATGTCGCCGGCTTCACCGCTCTTCATCCTGAGATACCCGAAACTCAGCGCGGGACCATTGCCGCACTGGCCCTTCCTGCGGTACTCGCACACCTGAGGAAACTCCACGTCAGCGCGATCGAGCTCATGCCAATCGTGGCATGGATCGACGAGCGCCACTTGCCGCCACTCGGCCTGGCCAACCACTGGGGCTACAACCCCGTAGTTCCCATGGCGCTCGATCCTGGCCTTTGCCCCGGCGGCGTTGCCGAACTTCGCGATACGGTTGCGGTGCTGCATGCGGCGGGGATCGGCGTGATCCTCGATCTCGTGCTGAACCACACCGGTGAGAGCGATGTACAGGGCGGCGTGCTGAGCCTGCGCGGCCTCGATGACAGCGTCTACGGCAAGGCGCCTGACGGCACCCTGATCAACGATGCGGGCTGCGGCAACACGCTTGATTTCGCGCAGCCCCACGTGCGTGCTCTGGCACTCGAAACCCTGCGTCATTTCGTCCTTCATTGCGGTGTTGACGGTTTCCGCTTCGATCTGGCCCCGGTGCTGGCGCGCGGGCCAGGGTTCGACCCGAAGGCACCGATATTTGACGAGATCGCAGGCGATCGGTTGCTGGCCGACCGGGTTCTGATCGCCGAGCCTTGGGATATCGGCCCGGGCGGCTACCAGCTTGGGAACTTCCCACCGCACTGGCTCGAATGGAACGATCGCTACCGCGACGATGTGCGCCGTTTCTGGCGCGGCGATGGCCCTGCCAATGTGCTGGCAACGCGGATGGCCGGTTCATCTGACATTTTCGGGCCGCATTGCCGCAGTGTAAATTTCCTCGCTGCGCACGACGGCTTCACGCTCGCAGACACCGTTTCCTACGAACACCGCCACAATTTTGCCAATGGCGAAGACAATCGTGACGGTCACAGTGAAAATTTCATCTGGAACAATGGCGTCGAGGGTCCGAGCGACAATCCCGCTATGCTGGCCAGCCGGCAGGCTGACCAGCGCGCACTTCTTGCCACGCTGTTTGCCTCTACCGGCACGATAATGCTGACGGCCGGTGACGAATGCGGTCGCAGTCAGCATGGGAACAACAATGCCTATTGCCAGTTCGTGCCGCTGGAGTGGGAGGGTCGCGACCTCGCATTGGAGGAATTCGTCGCCAGCCTAGCCGCGATGCGCGCCGCATGCGGAGAAGGCATGGCGCAATTCTCCCGTGATGGTAGTTGGACGGGCATTGGAGGCAAACCTCTGACGGAAGCGGACTGGAACGATCCCGCCCTTTCCGGCTTCGTCTATCTTCCGGCCGACACAAGTGCAGCGCTTGGCTTTGAGGTCGATCGAATTGAAAGGCGGGTTTCGATCCATGCGCGAAACTGAGGAGATGCATCGCGTTAGCGATGGGCTAACTTCAATTCACTCCCGCCGCGTCAACCACTCGTCCACATCTCGAAGAAACACTCATCGGATCGATCTGTGGAATGACCGCTTTCCACCCCAAGGCTAGTCATTCATCGGCAGACTGAGGTGGCCTGAAAACTGACTGGCAGCTTGCGCGTCCATTTCGTCAAGAGCAGGCCGTCCGCTAACGACCCAATTGCGGACTTAGCATCAGTAGAATGCGGGGCTCAAAGCTGCCAAAAGTGATGCACGAGCTGGGTTAATTTCCAGGATTGGGTTGTGGTGGGGCATGACAGTTTCGTCTTCCGCAAACACATGCAATAAACACATGCCACATCCTACTATCTGAGCTTTACAAGCACCCTAAGAAGGCGCGACCTTCCGATAGTCTTTCAATCCTGACCTTTATTGGAAAGTCCGGGGATGTCGGGTTTGATCTCTGCTAATTCCGGCTCATGCACTTCTACGTTTCCGAGTGCCATATGGCTGCGGCTGCGGCCGTAGAGAAAATATATTACGCAGCCTATGACAGTCCAGATTGGCAGCATCAGCATCGCGCCGGTCGGCAGATTGACGAACAGGAACAGGCAGCCAAGAATGGTCAAGGGGCCGATGACGGCGAGGCCCGGCACGCGGAATGCACGCACACGAGTGCCGTCGGTTTTGCGCAAGACCATGACCGCCACGGCCACCATGCCAAAGGCATAGAGGGTTCCGGCATTAGCGATATCAGCCAGTTGCCCTACCGGGAAAAACGCCGCACCAATAGCTACCACTACGCCAGTAATTGCCGTTACCACATACGGCGTCTTCCATCTGGGGTGAACCTTAGACAATCCATCAGGGAGCAAGCCGTCACGGCTCATTACAAAAAATATGCGTGTTTGCGCGTAGAGCAGCACCAGGATGACTGAAGGAAGGGCCAGAATTGCGGCATAACCCAGCATGTTTCCTACCATACCGAATCCGATTTCGCGCAGCACATGGGCTAGCGCCTCGTTCGAACAGACCAGCGCATCGGCAAATTGCGGCAACGCGCATTGCCGGGCGAGTTCCTCTGATCCCGCAGGAAATGGCACACCGCCCGGGCCCATGATAGGCTGGCCGCCGATTGTGCCGATGGCTCCTGCTGCGACGAGGATATAGAACACAGTGCAGAACATCAGCGACCCGATCAGTCCTATCGGCACGTTTCGCTGCGGGTTCTTGGTCTCCTCTGCGGCAGTTGAGACGGCGTCGAAACCGACATAAGCGAAGAAGATAGTCGCTGCCGCGCCGACTGCGCCCACGCCTGACCCCCAGCCACCGAAGAAGCCGGCTGGCAGAAAGGGGTTGAATCGGGCGGTGTCAAATTCACTGCTCGTGAGCGTAATTGCGATGAAAGCTGTCAATGCGGTTACTTTGATTAAGACCAGTACAGCATTGACTTTGGCGCTCTCGCTGGTGCCTATCATGAGCAACCAGGTGACCAACAGTGCAATGATCATTGCTGGCAGATTGATAAAGCCGCCCGGCGCACCGCCAAGGGCCAACGGCCCAGCGCTAAGCCAGGCGGGCATCGTAATCCCGAATGTATCACTCAAGATTGTCCCAGCAAAATAGCCCGACCAGCCGACTGACACCGCAGAGGCTGCGATCGCATATTCAAGCACCAGGGCCCAACCCACCGTCCATGCAAGAAATTCGCCTAAAGTGGCATAAGTGTAGGTATAGGCTGATCCTGCAACCGGGATCATAGATGCAATTTCTGCGTAACATAAAGCTGCTACGACGCAGACAGAACCGGCGATTACGAAAGCCAGCATAAGACCTGGGCCAGCCTTTTGCGCCCCGGCCGAAGTCAGCACGAATATGCCAGTTCCAATGATGCAACCAATCCCGAACAGCATCAGCTGGAACGCACCCAAGGATCGGTGAAGACTCTTTTTCTCCGCTGCGGCCAGAATGGCAGACAGTGGCTTGATCCGGTCAAAAATCATGTTTGGAAATCCACCAAGCCTGCCGCGAGACTTCTCGCTCCACCAGCTGGTCAATCGCTATTTTAGAGCGATCGCTTATTCTAGCAACGATAATCGCTTGATGACATTCTTTTGCTGGCCGCAGTTTTTCCAATTGGGGTAATATAGTGGCTGCAACTAACTAGGTATGACATTCAAACAATGGTCTGCTTTTACCATCTTTGTTCGCCAGAGCAGACCTTCCGCTTCCCACCCAATAGCGGACATTCACATTGGTACCGCGATTTAAGTGAATACCCATGGGTGGTCCTGTAAAGGGCGGCGGCTCGACCGTATTGGGATTTCGAAAGACCAAACGCTCCGATTTTCAAGCCAATGGGCTAGAAGGTATACCCGACCCCGAAGGCGCCAAACCACTGATTGGCGTCGCCACGTATGGAGGTGAAAGGGCTGCGCTTGGCATCGGCGAGCATACGGTTGTAGCTGCCAATAAACACCAGCGCGAAGCCGCCGTCCTCTAAATTGCCATTGAGGTCTACGCCAATGACCAAGGTGGCGCTGGCTTTGGTGAAACCCGAATTGGCGGTGAATTCAGGCAGGCCGCTGTCCTCGCTCTGGGCCGATGAGACGGAGTAATAGTAGTCGCTATAATGCTTGTCGGCATATTGAACGCCAACGGAAAGTTGTGCGGCAATGCCGCGGCTGAATGGCGTAACATAGGAGAAGCCCGGCGCGAGGGTCATGCCTGATTGCGCGCCAGAAATGTCAAACAGTATGTCGGAGCCGAAGGACAACTCGTCATAGGGATTGAGGAGTCCTTCATATTCGATACCGATATTTGGGCCGACTTCCAGCGCTCTGCTAAGCTTGCCCGCTGCCACGACAACGGGATCCTTTATCGACCCGGCGCGGTTGGACCGTAGGCGCATCGCCAGCCCAAAGTCGAAACCGAGCGGGCCATCACCATCCTTGATGAAATCAAGCGCAAAGCCCGTCGCGCGCGGAGCGATGGAGACACCCAGCAACTTTCCGCGAACCAGCACCCCCGGGTAGGCGAAGTAGTCATCAGAGCCATCATAGCTGGGGCCGATAGCGCCGCCGATACCAACGCTAAGGTAGTCGCCCTCAAAGACAGATTCCTCACCTGAACTCGGCAAGTCGCCTACCACTTGCTCCTGCGCCGCTGCTGGGAAGGTGATTGCAAGCGTGGTCGCGGTGATGAGAAGTCTGTCAGCCAGAGATTTCGTGACCCATCTTCTTTTGAGCCTTACATGCCTTGCTATTCCGCACGGATATCTCTCCTGCGGTTGTTTACCGGTCTTGATCGCCCGCGACATATTGGTCAACTTGAGCTTGAGATCACGCACTGTCAAAGCATTCTGGCGAGCCGGACATACGGTGTTACGTTCGAATAGCTGATGTCCGCTTGCCACCCCAATTTCAGACATAGCGATCATGCTGAGTTTCAACCGAAAGCCGACTTACTGCTAATTACGTTTATCGGATAAAACCGGACATTCTGCTAACGACCCAAAAGCGGACTTAGGAAAAGTTGTCCTATGCAGCGACTATAATCCGCCATCAAAGCGATAGGCAAAGAGGTATTCTCCAGGCGCGATCACCCTTCCCGATTTGCGGACAGGTAATACAGCCACAAGGGCCACTGAGCCATCGGCTACTTCGATGTGCTGGTCGATGGCGAGCACCTCATCGCGCACCCAGTCGCCGCCAAAGAGTGTGATGCGAGTAAGAATCTTGATTGTGCCAGCTTGACCGCAGTCCGTAGTTGCAGGGCAACGGCTATCCTCGATCACTTCCAGCGGCGTGATTTGCGGGCCGTAGTCCCTCATTTCACCAAGCGCTTGCCAGCCGTTGCTACCGGCAGGGGCAAGTGGCACGGTGCTACAGCCTCCAAGCAAGGCTGCGCCAGCAAGCGATACAGCCACTGATTTTCGAGTGTAGAATTGCATTCTAGGCCTCCTGCCCCAATTGTTTGGGAAGCCAGATCTACCGCAAGTGAGTGGCTGCGCTCAAGATGCCGTACAATTACCGGTTTCAACCAGAACCGGGCATCAATTGCTCTCCGAGGCCGCCCCGACAGCCGACAGGCAGTTTACGAAGGCTGCTAGTTGAAACCGGACCAGCCGCTAACGACCCAAGTCCAGCCGTTCTGAGCCTGCCGCGTGGGCGGGAGGCAATCTGGATGATTGTTTTACATATTGTAAAATGCAGTTGATCGGTATATACGAGTCGCTGCGACCCGAGGGCCACTCGACTACGATGGTCCGACTTTGAGGGGTGGCCAGACTAGAGATGGCTTCCCCTCATTTTTTGTGGAACGGTAATTGGTCGACTTATGGCCTACATTCCGCCCGGTTTGTGATGCAGCAAGCTTGTCTCATCTAAAGACAATGTAGCAACCACACTTGCGGTTGTTTGCATTCTTAGCGACCTTAATCCTGCGGCAACTGTCTCCTTAACGGCCTGCCGTGCGACCCTGCTGCAAGCGGCCCTTGAAGCAGGGTCGGTCTTTGTCCGCTTTCCACCCAATTGCGGACGGCATTCTTACAGTTTCGCAATTGTATTGGCGTTCCTTGCGAAGTAAATTCTGGCTCTCGCCGTCTGTATAGGAAGGTGCTCATGCGAACAGTCCAATTGCTCCTCATCGCGCTTGTGCTCCCTCAGACTGCCTGTGCTCAGGAAAGCCCGCAAGGCAAAGCAAGCGAAATGCCTGCGTCAGTTTTCGATGAAGAAATCTTCAAGGCGGCGGGCTTCGAGAACTCTGAAGGCGCATGGGGCAAGTGCGGCGATCCAGGGACCATGAGTTATACACCCGGCGCAATCATGGAGCGCGGTGATTTCAATGGCGATGGCTTCGCTGACGCCCTTGTCACCGAGGGCGGAACATACTGTTTCGGGATGACAGGCTATGGTTACACTCTCGTCTCGCAACGACAAGATGGCA